>CANFHO010000169.1 GCA_947447005.1 Chitinophagaceae bacterium | reverse complement strand
CCTTGATGATTCCATTCCATTCCGATCCTAAAACCCTTGATCCATTTTGGCTTATACACTACCTCAGCATTACCTGTAAACCTTGGTGCACCACTCATTTCTTTTCCACTGAAATCAACCCCTTTTACAATGTTGGAAACAAATGAATGTTTTGCGGAGGTACCACTAAAACGCAGATACAGTTCTTTACTAGGCCTGAAATTAATTCCATATTCAATTCCCTTATGCATTGTTGATCCTGCATTTTGGTTGACAGTTGTATTGTCGGGTAGTTTAACTGAAATGATTTCATTTGTTCCTTTCATGCTATACAGGCTAAAATCAGCATAGATTTTATTTTTATACAATGAAACCCATCCACCCATTTCATAATTGGTAAATACCTGCGGGAGTAAATAAGGAGCAACTTTTACACTGCTATATAGCTCTGTTAGCTGAGGTGGAACATAGCCTTGGCTGACATTCGAATAAAATCCAACACCTTTGAAGTTATATGTAAAACCCAACTTGGGTGTAACCCTGCTGAACGTACTTAAGGTTGAAGCGGTTGTTACAGAAGCAGAGGTAGGTAAGTTGTTAATGAAGTAATACTGGAATGCATCGTAGCGAACTGCAGCAACAATTTTCAGGTTCTTTAAAGGACTTACTTCATAATTGAGATACGATGCCAGATTTATAATCCCCGTTTTATATTTACTCAGAAAAGAATCAACTACAGGAGAAGTATAGTTCACATACTTATTCAAAGTCAAGTCCTTCGTTATGGAAATGTATTTTGCATAATAATCTTGTGGACTAATATCCACACTGGCACCAGCCACTAACCTACTATCCAACCAATTGAATTTTTGGGTATGATTTAAAAACATGGCAAATGTCTTAAATGCATTTTCATTGATTTGTCCTTTGAATTTTGTAGGAACTGAAGTACTTCCAATTGAATAGGAGGGATTCTGACCTATTGAATTATCACGGTATAGCAAAGAAACATTTGTACTAGCATTTGAATTCCACTGTTGATTCAACATTGATTTGAATCTGAGTGCATGTACATTTCGGTAGGTAAATGTATTCATGGATGAATAATTTCGCTGTGCATATTTTAAACTATCCACAGAGCCACTCATATCGCTGCTATAATCCACATAAGACAATGTATTGATCCAAGATGTTTTATCGTTTGGTTTATAGTCTGTTCGAAGGCTAATAGATTTTTTTTGGAAATCACTGTATTCGATGGGCCCGTTGTGTTTGTTGGCATAATATCCACTCAGTAAAAATCCCCATTTGCCTTTGGAGTTTCCACCCTGAAAATCAACTCTTTTATATCCGGTATTATTTGACTGCAATGAGATTTTTGCTGAAAGCAACGAAGGTGATGCTTGCGTTATGATGTTAACAGCACCTCCAATGGCTTCAGATCCGTACAATGCTGATGAAGGACCTTTTACCACTTCAATACCCTTTGCTGCAGCCATATTCATTTCAAGCAATGCGTTGTGATTGTATACACCTGTTGTTCTTATTGGGATACCGTCTTCCATATAAAGAAAGAGGCTTTTGGTAGTCATTGGTTGGCGGATTGACATTTCATGTTGCTCATTTCCAAGGCTTACCATGTGAACACCGCTTACTTTGTTCAATAACTGATCAAGTCTTTGTGCCTTTGTTTCTTCTATAACCTCTTTGCCTATTGTGGTAATGGCAATAGGTGCTTCTTTTCGTTGTTGTGCGATGCGGTTTGCTGTAACAACAACTTCCTGCATCAAGGCATTTGATTTCTTTAGACGAATAAATAATCCAATTTCGTTTTTTTTCAGTGTCAATAGTTCATACCCAACGAAAGACACTTTCAATTCTTCGGTGTTCGATGGGAGCAAAAAACTACCATTGGATGATGATTTCAAAATATCATTTTTTATAATGATAGAAGCACCTGAAAGAGGTTCTCCAGTAAGCTCATCAATTACTTTTATTACTTTAGACTGTGCCCACATCATGGTTGAATGACAAGCCAAGATGAGCACTAAAATATATTTTAGCTTCATTACTAAATTTATTTAAACATTAAAAAATCAGAAATCTATATAGACATAGATATACCCACACTGGTTTATGTCAACGTATGTTGAATAAATCAGGTGGTTGAAAAAAAGGAGATGTTTTAGACTTGCGGTGGATGAAAGATACTTCCACTGTGACCTATCAAGAGGTCATCTGCATATTGAATGTATATCAATGAAACCAATTGTGTAGAGTTAACTGATGTATTGATTTCAGTAAAAAATGTTTTTGAAGATTGGACCTGCTCAATGCTTCGACCAGCTCTTTTTTCAGGAGTTTGGGAATCCGATTTGTCTTGAGATTTCATCTTTTTCATCATCTGGCATCGACCATTGCAATGCAACTTTGGTTTTGCTTTGTTTTCACAGTTTTGCAAATATGAACTTGTATTCATCCAATAGTCGACAATGATAAAAGGGCGACTGAAAACTTGGGTTAATAGCAAGACTATCAGACAACTTGAAAAAATCCGATGATATGTGAAATACCTTTTCAAACGCTGAAAAGGTATCATCTAGAAACAAAAAACTCAAAATGTTATGTCAGTAAGATTATTCAGAAAAAATAATTATGTAGCAACACATTGAATTACAATATATTATACCTCAATTTGCAACAATATACTCAAATCATTTATACTTACTCCTCCCCATCATCTGTTTCAACATCCATATTGGGTAATAGTTGTTGTGCCTCAGATGTAGGAAGGGCCTGAACATCTTTGAGTTTTCTGACAATGGCGCGGCATCTTTAACCCAGAAGTATATGCACTCTATCAACATCGCTATTCTAAAAAATTCAATAAGCTCTTAGTATACTGACTAATTTAACTCAAATTTAAAAACCTATGAAATACTTTATAATCTCTAAAATTGGAATTGTTCAAATTTAAAACATTAAAACGCTTTTTAGAATCTGTATGAAAACTGTATACTGGTATTT
>CANFHO010000168.1 GCA_947447005.1 Chitinophagaceae bacterium | reverse complement strand
TTTAGGAAACTTCTATTCTATCCATTGAACTACGGGACCGCGGGGTGCAAAATTATAAAATATTTCCCGCAGCACAAAATTGATTGAAAAATAGCCTTTGTAAGCTTATTTTAGCTGATGCTTCCTTCATATTTCCATTTTGAAAGTTCATTTGATATATACTTATCAGTCATAGTCTCTTTGCTGTTATTATTGGGAAACTATGTAACTGGCAAAATCCTTTTTGCTGAAATATTGGATGGAATGGTGGATAACAAAAAATTCCGATTCTTTCATTATCCTTTGTTAGGCAATATTATCATGAATGCAATGATCCAAATTGGGATTGCATGCACCGCATCCATCTCAATACTAAGTTACATTGTTGGAATCACAACGCTGATTTTAGGATTGTATGGATTATATATGGCTTCAGTCTTCATAAGGCGAAAAAATTACTTCAAATTTTCAAAATTTAAATTTGATTTACCCCATATTTTTATCCTTTTGCTTATTGGCTTTTTCTTTCTTGCCTTGGCACCCATAACAAATGCGGATGCACTCGATTATCATATAGGCCTTCCTATCTGGCTACTTAAACAAAATCATGTTACATGGCAGCCCACTTGGTTTCACCAAGGGTTGGCAGGCATAGGAGAGAACAGTATCCTTGTTTCACTTATACTCAATGCAGAACAATATGGAACACTGATACAATTCACTGGGTTATTTTCCATTATGGGTCTGTTTTTCTGCTTCAATCCACTCAATAGAAGCATAGATAATACGTACAGGTTTTTTTTCAGTATTCTAATATTGTCTACACCTGTATTACTTTTCCTTGGATCAACCCCAAAACCTCAGCTAACAGGTATTGCATTGACTTCATTGATCTATTGCATTTTCATAAATCGAAAATCAACTTTCTATCAACTTGAATTTAAAAAAACAACAGCAATTATATTTTTACTAGCGTATGCTGTTTTACTTAAGTTGAATTTTGCATTTGCAGCAATCATTCTATTCTTTGCGATTTTGAGAGAAGGATTCAGAAAGAAGGAATTCATCAAATCAAATTTGACAATACTTATAAGAAGCATGATGATTTCTTTCATCCTACTTGTATTGCCTGTTGTAATTATTAGAAGCCCAGTATGGGGCAACGATTTTTCACACTATTTTCATCCGATTCCAAGTAGCTACCCTGGATTTAATAGTTTCATGAGTTACCTGTCCAATTACCAGGACAATCCACTTCCTTTTCCAATTACCATCATACTTCCCAAAACATTTGGACAGATGAGTATGATTTTAGGAGCCAACATTATTTTGCTCTCAAGCATATTTTTTATTGGCGATTACAGAAATAAAAAACAGCTTTTATTGGTTGGGATATTATGCCTTTGCATTTCTATTTTTAGCCAGCGGTCTGCTCGATTTTTCTTCGAACCCATGGTATGGCTTTGCCTTTACTTTTATACACATATTCACTCGATTCCCAAATACGAACCGATCCTTCGTAGGTTAACCATAGCACTTGGGATTTTACAAATGCTTTTTTTAACTTTTGCTGTTACCACACTAACAAAAGGCATACTGAATGTTACCTATAGAAAAGATGTGATGTCCACTTCTGCCAATGGCTATGCGCTCTCTGAGTGGGTAAACAATATCTTGCCAGCAGAATCGCACATTTTGCTTTCGCACCGATCCACTGCACTTTTCAATCAACATGTTTACAAATCAGAATGGCTAAAGTATATTGGAAAGAATAAAAATGATAAAATGTTTTATGAGTCCTATCTCATAAAACAACGGATAGACTACGTAGTATTGACAGGCAATGACCCAGATCAATCACCTCTCTTCCCATATTGCAATAAGCTCATTGCAGGTCCGTTTGAATTTAATAGAGAAACAAGAAATCCAGCAAATAATAGTCTTCCGACAAAAGCATGGATTTATTCATCTAATTTGCATTGATATGTATAAAAAACTTTCCATCATCATCCCTGTATATAATGAGGAAAAAACTATTTCTAAACTGCTGCAAAAGGTTCTTGAAGTTGAATTGGCAGGAGGTTTAGAAAAAGAAATCATTATCATCAATGATGGAAGTACGGATAACTCATTGCATGAAATAAGAAGTTTTGAAGATTCAGATAGTCTATTCAAACTTATATCAAATGAGCATAATATTGGCAAAGGCGCTTCTATCAAATCAGCTTCACCATACTTAAATGGCGACTTGGTTGTTATACAGGACGGTGATCTTGAATATGACCCAGCTGAACTCAATCTACTACTTGAACCTTTTCTGAAAGATCATGCTGATGTAGTTTATGGAAGTCGCTTCCTCGGCGGGAAGCCTACGAGAAAACTCTATTTTTTTCACAGTCTGGGAAATGGTTTTCTAACTTTTGTTAGCAATCTTTTCAACAATCTAAATCTGACGGATATGGAATGTTGCTATAAAATGTTTAGAAAAGATTTGTTTCATGCCATGGATTTAAAAGAAAAACGATTTGGCTTTGAACCTGAAATCACTGCCAGAATATCCAAAATCAAAGGAGTCAGAATCTATGAAGTGGGAGTAAGTTACTATGGCAGAACGTATGCAGATGGTAAAAAAATTGGATGGAGGGATGGAATTAGAGCATTGTATGTGATATTGCGGTATGGATTATTTTGATAGCATTTGATGCTGTATAGGTAGAATGTGATAAAATTGTAAATCAACAATTTATATGAAATTATTAAAGAGTATCTTACATACACAATATGCAATTGCGATTTTCGTTTTTGGAACCATCTAATTTCAACCATGAACAGTACTAAAATCCTATTCAGAACCTTTGCACTTATGCTTGTTGCGCCTTTTTTTATGGCAGGGTTCTGCTCTAAAGATGATCTGGCAGCAATTCCAACAAATGCAACTCAATATTTTACGTGGGATATTATGGGTATTAAAGGACAAGTAAGCAGTCCAACCGACAGCTTAGCCATGAGCACCATCAGTAACAAAAC
>CANFHO010000167.1 GCA_947447005.1 Chitinophagaceae bacterium | reverse complement strand
GCAAATTCTCCATTCAGCCCGCAAGTTGCAATTTTTTTGATTTAATGAAGGAGGAAAGTGATGAATGGAGATACAGCCAGGCACAAGGCACAGGGCACAGGGCACAAGGTTGTGCCGGCTGTTAAAAATGCTGTTCCTCGTGCCTCGTGCCCCGTGCCCTGTGCCTTGGAGTTTTTCCTTATCTTCAATCATGCTCTACCGTTTCGCACGCATACTGATGTGGGTCACTTTTCGAACCTTTTTCCGTCGGATCAGAGTGGTGGGAAGTGAGAAGCTGTCCAACAAGCCTGCTGCCATCCTGATTGCCAATCATCCTGGTTCTTTTCTGGATGCGATGGTATTGGCAGTATTCCTCAAGCGTCCTATTCATTTTTTCGTGCGCGGCGATATCTTCCATCACCCCACTGCCAACCGGATCCTGCGTATTTTGCACATGGTACCTATCTTCAGCAAAGAGCATGGCACCCATAATCTTTCCCGCAACAAGGATACGTTTAATGAAGGTAGGGGTGTGCTGAAGGATAACAAACTGCTCCTGATTTTCCCTGAAGGATTCAGTCGCTTTTCCAAAGCCCTGGCGCCTTTCAAGAAAGGGGCATCGCGGGTGGCTTTGCAAACCGCGTTTGAAGACGGACATGAACACCTCACAGTGGAGTCGATTGCAATTAATTATTCTTATCATGGGTTTCGATGTGATTTGTTCATTCGGGTGGGTGAAAGTTTTTCGTTGGATCCATATAAAGAATTGTATCTGGAACAGCCAAACCATGCGGTTACACAGCTGAATGGTGCATTGCAACAGGTTTTTGAGCGCAATGTGATTCATATCAAACAGGGAGAAAGAACCTTATATACGGAAGATCTAATGCGTATGCTTTTTGCGGATCTCCACTATCAGGGCAATTTGTTTTTTGAACAGTGCCGTGCCCTTTGTGAACGAATTTCAAATTTAAGTGAGGAAACATGGCAGGATAGAACGTTGAGTCTTGCTCAATATAAACGTGAATTGGTAACGGATAAATTACATGATGCAGATCTTGCGGATGAACGCAAACCATTGATATTACTGGCTTTCACCATATTACTTTTGCCTGTGGCTGCACTGGGCGCCTTGGTCTGGGCCTTGCCGGTATTCTTTGTAAAATGGATTGCAGATAAAACAGTAACCCGCGAAGATTTTTACACCAGCGTATTCAATGGCGTGCTGGGAGTATTCGGGTTTATCTGGTGGCTCATCTGGACGATCTCATTTTTAATAGCAGGAAAGTATATGCTGATGTTGTACATCATGGTTTCCCCATTGTTTCTGATCCTCGGATTGTTTTGGAAAGACAAACTTGTTGAATTCCTCGGCTGGCTTCAAGTCCAGCGACTTAAACGCTCCGCCCCGCAGCGATTGGAAGCGTTGAGGAAGTTGAGAGCTGAAATACAATAAAAGAGAAAAGATAAAAGATAAAAGAGAAAGGAGAAAAGAGAAAGGAGTTGGTATAATTGCATTGGCTGTTTAATTTTTCTCCCTTCACTTTTCTCTTTTCTCTTTCAAAGTAAGTCTGGCCTTCTTTCTTCAGTCCGCTTCACCGCCATCTCATGTCTCCATTCTTCAATTTTTTTATGGTCGCCGCTCATAAGTACATCAGGTACTTTCATGCCGCGAAAATCAACGGGACGGGTATACACCGGCGGGGCTAGGAGATTGTCCTGAAATGAATCGAACAGGGCAGAGGTTTCATCGTTTAATACGCCAGGGATGAGTCTACCGATGGCATCAACCACTACAGCTGCAGCAAGTTCGCCTCCGCTTAGTACAAAGTCGCCTATAGAGATTTCCATGGTAATATAATGCTCTCTGATGCGTTCGTCAATTCCTTTATAATGACCACAAATCAAGAGAAGTGATCCTTTCATGGATAGACCATTCGCCATACGTTGATCAAATACTTTCCCATCTGGAGTCATGTATATGATCTCATCAAATTGATGAACTTTATTCAATTCTTCAATGGCATTGGCCAATGGCTCACACATCATCACCATGCCAGCGCCTCCACCAAACTGATAATCATCAACCATGCCATAAGCATTCACCGCCCAATTGCGAAGATGATGCACGGTGACATTCATCAAACCTTTATCTGCTGCGCGTTTCATGATAGAATGGCCAAAAGGACTTTCAAGCAATTCAGGAACTACGCTAAGGATGTGAATATTCATTGTCTTTGATTAAGTAGGACAAATTTAAAACTTGAATTCTCAAATCTGATGTCAATATTGTTTTATTATGCCTAATTCAAATAATTTCATACAATGAAGTATCATAAACTCGATGGATTAAGGGGGCTATTCAGTATACTTGTCGTATTGTTTCATTTCGATGTGGCCTTCATGCCGAAATCATTGTTCCAGCAAGCATGGATACGTGAATCCTATATCCTCGTTGATTTCTTTTTCATCCTAAGTGGCTTCGTGATCGCCTTGCATTATACCAACCGAATACGCACAGGAAAAGATTTCTTTGATTTCATGCGCAGAAGGTTCAAACGTATTTATCCACTCTTGCTTTTCACCACCATCATCTTTCTAATCAACCTCTGCACCAATGGTTTCACTATTTTCAAATACACTTACTTCATTTCCTCGCTTAAGTCTCAATACACCAATCTCCTCGAAACACTGCTTCTCTCCAATGCTACACCTATGTTGGGAACAGGCTATGGCGTCAACTATCCATCTTGGACCGTCTCCGGTGAAATGATTTCGTATATCATTTTTGCGTTGATTTGTCTTGCCAGCAAACCGCGTATGAAAGCACTGTTCATTGGAATTGTTATCATCCCTTGCATATTTTTTATGCTCTATAACAAAACCTATTTCTATAATTTCACTTGGGGTTTTGTACGCGGACTCCTTTGTTTTCTGCTGGGATATTTTATTCATCAGTTCAATCAAACAAGCATCCCCATTTCACCATGGATGGAATGGTTGATCCTCCCCGCCATTGTAACCTTGATGTATGCGCTAAACAGTTTTGAACCCAACGCACCAAGCAAACAACTTTTTGCGCTGCTCACCGTACCACTTACGTTTGC
>CANFHO010000166.1 GCA_947447005.1 Chitinophagaceae bacterium | reverse complement strand
TATTAATGAACCAGATGCCTAGGAAATATGTGATTGACCAACCGAGGAATTTTGTGGAGGGCACGGGATAGGCAACCAGAAAGTTATACATTGGAGCGGAGTAACATATGCCCCAAACTATATTATACCCTTTTCTCAGAAAGAACCTATACATGATGCCTATCCACAGCCCATAGATAAAGATGGGAATAAACATATAATACGGACCGAAATCAATATAACATTCCGGAACCATTCCTAATGAAAATGAGACACCTTCATTACGACCTGCAAATGTTCTTCCTGTGTATTTTGAGGTGATTTCCGAATCATCAATAGCTTTCTTATTGGGGAAAAACAGCCTTGGCTGCAATACATGTATGATGGCATCTTTCGTAAGCTGTCCATCCTCATGCGGCAAAATAGTTGGCACTTGCTTTAATGTCAAAGAAAAATAATCTATATATGAAATTCGATACAACAAACGTTCACTTCCGTCTGCAAAACTCTCTGCAAAATTTTCAGCCGAAAAATCACGTGAAAATATTTGATACAATACACCCAAATTATCTAATGTATTGGTCTTCACCACAGCCTGCGAACGTTCGCCAGCAGTCAGATACTTTCTATATTCACCTTTGCTATGAGACCACATAACAAGAAAGAAATAACCTATGGCAATTGAAAAAAGAATATACATGAAGTTTTTGATTCGAATCTGACGATTGAGCATCATGAATGCTCCCAAGGCAACAATGATATAATCTTTGAATGCTGACCAGAATCCTGAAAAGCTCAAGAGGATTTCCACAGCTACCATCATAATCACATATTTTTGATTGGCTGAAAACAACAGTGTATGAATAATAAGAAAAGTAAGAAAAACCCATTTGAAGTTTGCAAAGGCAATCAACAACTGCCCTGCAGAAGCAGTAAGCATATACCTATTGAAAAAGTTGGATGAAAAGGAGAAAATGATATAAGCTACAAACAACTTCTTCCCATCATATCGTTCTAATATCTCCTGCACACGTTCAAGGTCCATCACATGTATTCGCTTCAATGGCAATTGGATACCCAACATGAATACGGCCAAACTGGTAACGGCCAAGAAGTTGGCAAGAACCATGGTGTTGGATTTTCCATATTCTGAAAGTTCTGACAGGGGCGTATTAAAGATGGCACCGTATGGCAATAACAATGCTGCCACAAACCAATACATCACCATACCCATGAAGAGATGCTTGGGTTCGTTCATCCGCCACATGAATTTCATTACCAGCAAAAACATAATTCCAGCATAAGCCATTGATAATGGATCTGGTGAAATCACCACCAGAAATGAGAGGATGAGGAAATAGATGCCTTTGAGTTCCATGAAAAGGAGTTAGGGGCTAGGAATTAGTGATTAGGATATAAAATGATTACGAAAACTATTTGAGACAGATTAAACTAAAATTTTATTCAATGCAAACAGAAACGATTCATAAGAAAAATCTTTAATTTTCTCTTTAGCATATTCACCCATTTGAATGTAGCAATTATTATCCAAGCACAACTTCATCTTCCCCGCCAAATCATCTGCATCACCTGAGGTGAACACATAGCCATTCTTTCCTTCTACAATCAAATCCTTTGCTCCACCACATTTGTCACTGGCAACGACAGCTCGGCCACAGGCCATAGCTTCGTTGATGGCAAGGCCCCAGGTTTCTCCCGGACCTTGGGACGGGAGGACAAAAATGTCTCCGAGGCGGTAGGTAGCTGGCATTTGGGATTGGTTTTGGAAAGGTAAAATGGTGGAAGGTGGAGAGTGGAGAGTGGAAGTGTAGCCTAAACTATTTAGATCTTCCAATTCACGCTCAATTTCAGTTTTCAGAATACCATCTCCTACCATTATGAGATGAATGTTTTTATGTGTTTCGTATAACTTCTTGAATGCACGAATGAGTAGCAAGGGATTTTTTTTGGGTTCAAATTTCCCAGCAAAGAGAAAAGTGATTGCTTCAGAAGGAATACCAAGTTCCTTTCTCCTATTCCCCGTTTCCCCGTTTCCCTGTTTCTCCGTTTCCCCATTCACCATTCTCCATTCACCATTCCTCGCAAAGCGTTCATTATCCACCGCATGAGGAGCTCTTACAATCTGGTTCGCTTTCAACCCTACATATTCAAAGTACTTATCCGAGGCAGAGCCCGGACTAAGAGCTATATCCACATGACTGTACACCCATTTCAAAAATTGCTTACGCAGCAGTTTCTTGATAATGAAACCAATAGGTTCATCAAGCAAGGTGGAATCTCCACGAAAAAGAATAGGAACCTTTCCTTTGAAGTGTCTCATCAATTTCAGATGCGTATGAAACTTCCATCCATAAACCAAAATAGCATCCGGGTTGAAAAACGAGACCTCTTCAATCAAATGAGGATTTATAATACCCTTATAGTGATGTGAGCCAGGATCTGCTGATTTGTTTTCAACAAACTGAGATTCATACCCACTCAACAGATCAATATCCCAAGCCCTTTGTTTTCCAAAACCTGGATCATATACTTGAATAGAATTTTCACCCCAGGTGTAAAATACTTTTAAAGTAAAATCATTGGAATCAGCCAAAAACTCAAAAAGTGGTGCGTTGTATTGTATTGGATGCGTACTAATTATGACAATTCGTATGATAGAAATGTGATTCATTTAAACTCGCACTAACTTTTCTTTCATATCTAAAAAACGTTTTTCAAATAAATAGTAGCTTAAAGTTGCAACTAGATAAACAAAGAAAAGTGATAAAATAAATTCTAAAAAAACATTCACTATTGGAAAAATGTTCTCGATGTAAATAAATACTATTGGATGAAATACATAGATTCCATAACTAATTCGACCAGTATAAGTTAATAAATTTGCAGATAATATGTTAGGTATGCTATTCTCTTTTCCTAAACACATTATCATTGCAATGAGTGAAAAATAAAATAATCCAATCATTGGAAATTTTATCACTTGAATAAATAAGTTGGCCTGACTATGAACAAAAAACCAAGGAATCAAGTTGAAAAAAACCATCATTAAAAATAAAATGATGTATTGGTTTCTGAAAGAATATTGAAGCTTTTTCTTTAATTCAAGTAT
>CANFHO010000165.1 GCA_947447005.1 Chitinophagaceae bacterium | reverse complement strand
GAAAAGAACATTTTTTATGTTGGATGAAAAGAGTGTAGTACGTTTTACGTTTCTCCGTTTCACCAATTCACCGTTTCTCCTTTTCACAATTACTTTTATTAAATTGCACATATGGATACAAATTCATTCAGACAAAGAGAAGAAAAAAGAAAAACATCTTTCAAAACAATCTATGACATGGCTGCAGGATTGTTGTGGTTAGGCGCTGGTATTTTTATCCTGTTGAATAAATACATTGGATTCAATTTGATGGTTGATTCATTGATGTCTTCCATCTTTGGAATTGCTTGTGTGTTTTATGGATCGTTTAGGTTGTATAGGGGAGTTACAGGGTTGAAAGGGAGTAGGAGATAAAGATAGGCAAATAGGCAAGGAGGCAAAGAGGCAAAGAGGCAAGGAGGCACAAGGCTTGCCTGCCGAAGGCAGGAACAGCCGAAAACCTACAACCAATTACCCATAACCCCAAAGCTACAACATACAACATACAACCGATCAAATGAACAGAATAATCATATACAGTCTTTTCTTCATACTCGCTGCTTGTTCGAGCAAGGACAAGAAACCGAAATTTATTGCGGGTGATGATACATTGACAACTGGAACCATTCACATCAGTGTGGATGAAACCTTTGCTCCAATCATTGATTCACAATTGAAGGTATTCATCTCGCAACACCCGGATGCTCATATCATTCCACATTACAAGCCTGAGGCGGATTGTATCAAGGATTTGCTGAATGACAGCATCCGCATGGTTATTGTAACTCGCGGCTTGTCGGAAGAAGAGGTGGATTTTTACAAAGACACACTTCAGTTTCCTCCAGTTCATGGCAGAATTGCATCTGATGCCGTTGCTGTCATCACAAACAACCATGCAAAAGATTCATTGTTTTCTGTATCGGATATCAGAGGTATGCTGAATGGAACAAGTGGCTACAAATACGAATTGGTGATGGATGGTTTGAAAGCCACGAGTACCGTACGATATATGATGGATTCCGTGTTGCGTGGGCAGCCCATGAAGGGAAAGGTGATTGGCGCGAACAATTCAGAAGGAGTAATCGAGTATGTATCAACACACCCGCAGGCATTGGGTTTCATTGGCGTAAGCTGGATAGGAAATCATGAAGATCCAGCGCAATTGAGCTTTCTCAAGAAGGTCAAAATTGCTGCCCTTCAATGTGGAAGATGTCCGGATGAAGTATATGTGAAGCCTTATCAGGCGAACATGGCATTGAAGCGATATCCGTTAAACAGGGGCTTGTATTATATCCTCAAGGAAAATTATGCAGGACTGGGCAAGGGATTTGTTAATTTCTTAACACACGAAAAAGGGCAATTAATCTTTCGAAGGGGATATTTGGTTCCAGATAGGATGGCTTTGCAAATTAGAAAGGCAAATGTTTCAGAATAAAGGGCTGATTCCCTATTTTTACAACTCTAAAAATCGACCAAAATGTATAAACTGAAGTTGAGCTTTGCAGTGGCTATGTTGATGATCAGCGGTTTTATTTCCGCACAAACAATTCAGGACGGTAAAAAATTCCTTTATTACCAACGTCTTCAATCGGCAAAAGAAACCATGGAGAAAGTGGTAGCAGCAGCTCCAGCCAATCCGGAAGCCATTTATTGGTTGAGTCAGGTTTATTTTGATCTGAATGATGTCAATGGCGCCAAAGAAGTCTTGAAGAAAGGAATGGAAGGTGCCAATGGAAGCAATCCTTTGTTGTTGGTTGCTATGGGACAAGCTGAATTGATAGGCAAGAAGGCAGATGATGCGCGTCAGCGTTTTGAAACTGCTATCAGTCTTACCAAAGGGAAAGATGTAAATGTGTATGCCGCCATTGGCAGGGCAAATGCCGAAGATGGTGGAGATGCTGCATATGGTATTGAAAAGTTGAAGGCTGCCACCCTGGTGAAAGGGTTCAAAGATGCCATGGTTCATGTGTACATGGGTGATTTGTATAGGAAATTAAATGATGGTGGTGGTGCAGTTTCATCTTTTGAAAATGCATTGTTGGTTGATCCAAAATTGGCCATCGCAAAATATAAAATTGGAAAAATCTATTTGACACAGGGTAACGAGCAGAAAGATATCTTCCTCGCAAAATTCAATGATGCCGTTACAGATGATCCTGGATTTACACCTGCATATTATGATCTGTATGTATATTATTTCTCAAGGGATGTACAGAAAGCAACACAGTATTTCAATTCTTACAAAGCCAATGCGGATGCAGGACCTGCGTTGGATTATGAAGAAGCCAGTTTGCAGTTTGCTGCAGCCGATTTCAAAAACGCCATTGCAAAATCAGATGCTTTATTGCAAGCGCAAGGGGAAAAAGCAGATGCAAGATTGTATCGTTTGAAAGCATATAGCTATGACAAACTTGGTGATTCAGTTCAGGCTTTAGCCCTGTTGGAAACATTCTTCCAAAAAGCAAAAGCAGAACAAGTGAATCCGGATAACTATGTCGTAGCTGCATTTAATGCTGCAAAAACAAAGTCACCTGCGTCCAAGATTGATTATTTCTTCGGAAAATCAATCGAAACAGATACCACTGTTTCAAACAAAATTGATTACGCTCGCAAAGCTGCTGATTTTTATAAAAAATCAGGCAATTCCATCAAGTCAGCAGAATGGTTGACAAAGGTTTTGTCTATCAATCCAAAACAAAGCAAGGTTGATTTGTATAATGCAGGATTTGAGAATTTCAAGGCGTTACAGTATCAAAGGGCCGATAGTATCTTCAGCGTATACAAGGTAGCATTCCCAAATGAAGTGTATGGTCACTATTGGTCATTCCGCTCACGTTCGGCCATCGATTCTACCATGGAGCAAGGCCTTGCTGTTGCTGATTGTGAGAAGTTCATCAGTATCGCAGAAACAGACAAAGTAAAAAACAAAAACACACTGATAACTGCCTACGGTTATTTAGCTGGCTACACGGCGAATATCAAAAAAGATCTGGCAGGTGCATCAGGATTCCTGGAAAAGATTATTGAGATCGATCCCAACAACCAGGATGCCATCAAAAACAGGGATATTATCCAGAAGGCGTTGGCGAATAAGAAATAGGCAAGGAGGCAAGGAGGCAAGGAGGCAAGGAGGCAAGGAGGCAAGGAG
>CANFHO010000164.1 GCA_947447005.1 Chitinophagaceae bacterium | reverse complement strand
ATCTGTTGATTTTAATTCAAAAGCTGCATCGAGATTTATGCCTGCTCTGTAATTATAAAATTCTAGCTCAAATACAACACCTGAGGAAATTGACAGAATATCGCCCTGTAATGGACTTACTTCAAAACGAAATATCCGGATGTTTTCGTTACCCGGTGCATCATTTATTTGCCCTTCATGCAAAAATGAACTATTAGTTTGGTGTGCATTCTGGTAAAAATTAACTGCATCATACTGTGTCCCTGAAAAACGATTCATACCATGCTGCATCACTAGTCCATAGGTACACAATTGCTTCACAGCCGCCATATTATGACTAACGAACAAAACTGTCCTCCCTTGTTTTACACTTACATCCTTCATCTTACCCAAACATTTCTGCTGAAACTCTGCATCACCCACGGCTAGTACTTCATCAACAATGAGGATCTCTGGCTCGAGATGTGCTGCTACTGCAAAAGCCAGGCGTACGTACATGCCGGATGAATAACGTTTCACTGGAGTATCAATGTATCGCTCAACTCCTGCAAAGTCAACAATCTCGTCAAACTTGCTTTGAATCTCCTTGCGCGTCATGCCAAGTATAGCACCATTCAAAAAGATATTGTCTCGCCCACTCAATTCAGGATGAAAACCCGTTCCTACTTCCAAAAGGCTCGCTACCCTTCCTTTTATCTTCACTGATCCTGTGGTTGGGGCAGTGGTCCTGCTCAAAATTTTCAGTAAGGTACTTTTCCCCGCTCCATTCCTTCCTATGATACCCAACACCTCTCCTTGTTGCACTTCAAAATTAATACCCTTCAATGCCCATACATAATCACTATCACCCTTCACCGTTCTATCATTCGCCTCCCCGATCTTCAAATACGGATCTTCTTTGCCCCTCACCTTATGCCACCACCTGTTGACATCATGCGATATCGTTCCGGTGCCTACTTGACCGAGGCGGTATTGCTTGGAGAGGTTTTCGACTTTAATTACAGTTGACATGTTGAGAGAAGTTAAGGGAGGTTAAGCTTGGCTGCCAAAGGCAGGAGATGTTAAAAATTCAAACTACACAGTATCCATAAAAGTTTTCTCCACCTTACTGAATATAAGCAACCCGATGAACAGGGTAACAACCATGAATCCGATGCTGTATCCAAAACTGGCGTAATCAAAACTACCTACACCTAACATCGCATATCGAAAGGCCTCTACCAACGGCGTAAGCGGATTCAAGGTGATCCAGAATTTCAGTTTTGCACTTGTTATAGTCGACAACGGATATACCACGGGTGTGGCATACATCAACAGCTGCACTGCAAATCCAATCAACACTGTTAAGTCTCTGTACTTCGTCGTCATTGATGAAATGATGATGCCCAGGCCGAGGCCGAGGCCGGCCATAATGAGGACGATGACGGGAATTAAAATGAAGGTTGAGAGAGGTTGAGAGAGGTTAAGCGAGGTTGATGATAACCTATACCACAACATGGCGGCGAGGAGCAATAGAAACTGTATTCCAAACTTCACAATATTGCTCATCACAGTTGATAATGGAATCACCAGCCTCGGAAAATACACTTTTCCAAAAATCCCAGCATTGGCTACAAAGGTATTGGAGGTTGCATTCAGGCAGGAAGAGAAATAATTCCAGATGGTTATGCCACTCATGTAAAACAACACCGGTGGCACTCCATCGGTAGAGATTTTCGCAATGTTCGTGAACACCACCAGATACACCACTGTAGTAAACAATGGTTGGATAAAATGCCACAACGGACCCAAAATGGTTTGCTTGTATTGGGCTGTAAAATCTCGCTTCACAAACATCCACAACAAATCCCTGTACCTCCACACATCCTTGAGGTTGATATCGAGGAGGTGGGCTTGGGGTTTTATTTCCAAATCCCAGGCTTCATGTTGAGGCGTTGAGTCGTTTAGTTGTTGAGGGTTTATCGTTGAATTGTTCTCCATTATTAGTTATCGATTGTCAATTGTCGGTTATCGGCTGTTTTCTTGTGCCCTGTGCCTCGTGCCTTGTCCCTGGCTGTTCCTTGTGCCCCGTGCCTTGTCCCTGGCTGTTCCTTGTGCCCCGTGCCTTGTCACTGGCTGTTTCTCTACTTCAACATCTCCACCAACCCTACCTCTACATCATATTTCCTGGCCACTTCATCAGCTGGCATTCCATTTTTTACATCTGTAATGATTGCTAAAAGTTTTTTACGCTCTTCCTCTTTACCCTCTTCTATTCCTTCTGCTCTCCCTTCTGCTTTCCCTTCTGCCTTTCCTTCAATTCTCCCTTTATCGTACTGATGCATCATAGTTGTATTCCAACTCATGATGGATGCCAGATAATTGTCATACGCAATCAATTGCCCTTCCGTATAATTGGATTCGTCTAATAATTTCACAGCTTTTTTCAGATTGGGATAATCAAATGTAGGCTCCATAGAAACTTTTTTTACGTACAAAGGGTCAATCAAAAATGTCACCCAACGATCCAATGGATTTTCGAAATCAATGTCTTTTCTCTTCCTGCATTTTGGCAGTTCAATAAAATGCAGTTCCATCTCTGCAATCCGCTTGTTTGGATCATCTTCGTTGGTAATTATATACTTATGCTTCCATCGCTCTGTCTCAAAATCAATTACATGATCTACAAAACACAAGGCATAAACAGGCTGCAACTCCCTGTAATTGATTCCCCTTTCAATTTGCCTTCCATATACACGCGTTGCATTGAAAAATATTCTTTTGTCCAAAGCTTCTTGCTGAACCAATTGCATCTCCACAATGAAATGTCTGTTGAGATCATCAATACATCGAACATCAACAATCGTAGTTTTTTCATCTATTGTAGTTGGCAACAACTCTGGAGGCAGATAGTCTATATTCACTACTGGATGCTCCAAACCAATCACCGCATTGATCAATTCCATTAAAATCTCTTTCTCTTCCCCAAACACCCGCTTGAATACCGGATCCGCAAGAGGGCTCAATTGTCTTCTTCCCATCTAACAAAGATGAAAACATGAGAATGAACTTAAAAGGGAAAATCAACATGAATTGTAAGTATTTTAACCTGAGTTATTGGTTGTCTGTTATCAGTTATCGGCTGTTTGTCCCGTTTCTCCGTTTCTCCAATTCCCCGATTCCTACCTTCGGCAGGCAAGCTCCTTGCCTCTTTGCCTCCTTGCCTTAATTAGACCCCAAACACT
>CANFHO010000163.1 GCA_947447005.1 Chitinophagaceae bacterium | reverse complement strand
GTGTGGAATCTGTCTTGGCCATAGCCGTTCCAGGTGGAGCAGCCTATACCAGAAAGCAACTCGATGAATTGACAGAGTGGGTAAAGCGCCCTCAGATTGGCATGAAGGGCTTGGCATATATCAGGGCCAACGAAGACGGAACATACAAGAGTAGCATCGATAAATTTTATTCAGAAGACAGACTCAAAGCCATTGCAGACGCTGCTGGTGCACAAAAAGGAGACATCGTCATGATCCTTGCAGGAGCAGAGGAACGCACCAGAAAGGCGATGAGTGAGCTTCGTTTGGAACTGGGAGAGCAATTGGGCATGAGGAAGAAGGATGAGTTCAAACTATTGTGGGTATTGGATTTCCCATTGTTTGAATATGCAGAAGAAGATAACAGATGGGTTGCCAGACATCATCCGTTTACATCGCCGAAGCCAACACAGATACAGACAATGATCGAGAACGATCCATTGATCCATGATGCCGCCAATTATCTTTCACATCCATATGCACAGATCAAAGCCAATGCCTATGATATGGTATTGAATGGTAATGAGATTGGTGGAGGTTCCATCCGAATTTACCAAAGAGAGCTACAAGAAAAAATGTTTGCAGCCTTAGGTATGAGTGAAGAAGAAGCATTGCATAAGTTTGGCTTCCTCCTGGGTGCATTTGAATATGGTGCACCACCACATGGAGGTATTGCCTTTGGCTTCGACAGGCTTTGTTCCATCTTAGGTGGAAGCGAAAGCATACGTGATTTCATTGCCTTCCCTAAAAACAATTCTGGTCGCGATGTAATGCTCGACGCACCATCTTCTATCGATGAGAAGCAGTTGGTGGAGTTGAGCATAAAACTGAGATAAGAATGAAGAGAGAAGAGTGAAGAATGAAGTATTGGATGTTCCACTTTTCATTATTCACTCTTCTCTTTTAGTTTTTCTTTATTCTGATATTCCTAAACCTCACTACATCACCATGACCTAAAAAGCCGATGTGGCCGGTGGTGTTTTTTAAACCCGGATGCTCTTTGTGATCTAAGGTTCCGTTTTCAGAGGCTTTCTTGATATCTCCGTCTACAATGACTTGTCCGTTGAGTATGACTTTGATGGAATTCCCTTTTGCGATGATTTCTTCCTGATTCCATTCGCCGGTTGGCTTGAGAAAACCACGACGGGCGGGGATTACACCATACACAGATCCATGGTATTGATAGATCTGAAGATTTTTATACATCTCATGTTCACTGTCAAGCACCTGAATTTCCATACCCACATACGCTGCATCACCAGTGAGTGGTGCACGAATGCCAATACCATTGTTGGCTCCTGGTGTTAATTGGAATTCAAACTTATATGAAAAATCAGCATACTCATCTTTCGTATACAAATTGCCTCCACCACCATGAGAAGGATCCACTACGATGGCTCCATCTTCAATGTGATAGCCTTCTTTATTTCCAACCCAGTTATCGAGATTGCTTCCATCAAACAATGAAACAAAACCCTGCTTCTTTTCCTCTTCATTCAATGGAATAATAAAATCATTCTTAATTTCTCTTACATAAATATTTCTGTATGCAACATAAGTGCCGTGTGCCTGCAGTTCAAGTTGCTCGAGTGGAAATATGGATTGATTTCTGTCCCAATAGTTTTCCAATGTAACATTATCAACTACCAATTGACCATTTAAGTAAACAGTGACTTTTTCACCTTGCATCGTGATGTGAAAAGTATTCCATTGGCCGATCTTATTATCAGCCACCACCAAGGGTTTGCTCATATTCTTTTGGTTGTTGTACAAACCTCCTGAACCCACTTGAGCACCAACTTCTCTTCGGCTGGTATCCCATATTTGAACCTGGGGACTTCCTCTCAAATAAATACCTGCATCTCCCTTTTCAGTGATTTTCCAATCCACATACATTTCAAAATCACCGTATTTTTTTACAGTGCAAAGATTGTCTCCGTGCCCAGTGAATACCAACAAACCATCTTTAACGGTCCATCCCTGATACATTTTATCGTTGGCATCCATCTGTGCCATTTGAAGTGTGTCAGGCGACATCTTAGCTCTGACAACAGGATTGCCTACGAGACCTTTCCAACCTGTAAGGTCCTTGCCATTGAACAACGAAACAAATCCATTGTCGTATGGCAGTGCTTTCAAATGAGCTGTAATAGATTTCACCAAGATAGCGCTGTCTTCACCCTTGATCAAAGGGATGGCAGTTTCCAAGGCCTTGCGAATCGGTTCTCCACGGATGGCTTTATCTGCCAATGCCAGACGTGCCAAAATCGGTGCTACAAAAGATTTCATTTCAGGATCCTGAAGTGATTTGCTAACAAATATGAACGTGCTGAAACCCGGAACAGCAGCGGCTTCTGCGAGGATGGCTTTTTTCTGCAAAGGATTCTTTGCTGCTTCCATCCTGTCTTGCAATTGCAAAAGATGTTGCACTGGATTTACAGAAACAGCAGGAAGCAATGTAAGTGCACGCATGGGTGAAGCCGGTTTATTCAATTGAGCCAGTACATTGTCGATTTGCTTTTTCTGTTCTCCTGATAATTTAGAAGATGCCGCTTTCAGTGCATCGATAGCAGCATTAGATTTGATGATGCCCAATGCAATTGCTGCATTGGCACATTGTGCTTCATCTTTCAACAATTTTGCCAACGGCTTAACAGCAACGTCGTTGCCAAGTGTTGACAATTGCGTGGCGATAAATTGCTTTGCATAATATGTTTTTGCATGAGATACTGCAGATGCCAGGGTAGTTGCGATGGCATTGTTTTTTGCAGCATCGTTTGCAACTGCATGCACATAGGCATTCAATGCATAGGTGGCTTGCAGTTTCAGGGAATCATCATTCAACATGGAGAGAACGGACTTCCATTCTTTGGTACCCCATGATTGCATGGAGGCAATTGCATTTGATACATCAGCTGATTTCTGATATGGGAATGATTGCAATGTCGTTTTGACATCTGCAGATTGTGCATTCGTTTTACCGATGAAAATGAATGAGATTGAGAATATGAGGAATAATTTTTTCATTGATTCAGTTTGTGGGATTAGATATTCCAAGGTGCACGCATAACGGGATCGATCATTCTGTTGGCTTCATCATCGTTGATGAATTTAATGGCATCTGGATCGAATTTAAGTGTGCGACCCAATTGCAGGGCAATCTTACCCATGTTGATCAAGGTGCAAGAGCGGAATCCATTTTGCTCGTT
>CANFHO010000162.1 GCA_947447005.1 Chitinophagaceae bacterium | reverse complement strand
TAGGTCATTAAATAGCAATTTTAATCAAAATAAATGTCAGATAATAATACATCAGATATCATTTTATATAGTTCACCCAGCGGAAATGTACGAGTGGAAGTAATGTTTTCGGGTGAAACTTTTTGGTTAACTCAAAAAAGAATGTCCGAATTGTTTGGGGTCGATGTTCCTGCGGTAAGTAAACATCTTGCAAATATTTTTGAATCTGGCGAGCTGCTTAAGGACTCAACTCTTTCCATTTTGGAAACAGTTCAGAAAGAAGGAAGTCGAAACGTGACAAGGAGAATGGAGTATTATAACTTAGATGCTATAATTGCAGTAGGGTATCGCGTAAACAGCATACAAGCCACCCAATTCCGAATTTGGGCTACCAAAACCCTTAGGGAATTCATTATTAAGGGTTTTGTACTTGACGATGAACGACTGAAGCAGTGGAAACGCTTTGATAAAGATTATTTTGATGAGTTACTGGAACGTATCAGAGAGATACGTGCTAGCGAAAGACGTTTTTATCAAAAAATAACAGATATCTACGAGCAGTGCAGTATTGATTACAATAAGGATGCAGACATTACCCAGACTTTTTTCAAAACAGTTCAAAATAAGCTGCATTGGGCAATTACGGGTAAAACGGCTGCTCAAATTATTGCGGATAGAGCAAATGCGTCAGATCCCAATATGGGATTACAAACCTGGAAAAATGCTCCTCATGGTAAGATTTTGAAATATGATGTATCCATCGCTAAAAATTATCTTATTGAAAAGGAGATAAAAGAACTGGAAAGAGTCGTTACGATGTATTTGGATTATGCTGAAAATCAGGCCGCCAGAGGTATACCAATGAAGATGAAAGATTGGGTTGAAAAAATTGATGGATTCCTCCAGTTTAATGAATATAAAATTCTAAAGGACGCGGGCAATGTAAGTCATGAAGTGGCAAAGAGAATCGCTGAATAAGAATATGAAAGGTTCAGGATCGTGCAGGATAATAATTTTGAAAGCGATTTTGATAAAGCAATCAAAAACATAAAGCCTCCCCAAAATAGCAACTAAATAAAATGGTTTAAGACAGGTAGGTTTAAGAAGTAAAATATATAGTGGAAAAGCGGAAGGGTTGAAAAGTGGAATAGGAAGGTATCCCTCCACTTTTCCACCCTTCCACTCTTCCACCATTATTGAATCCCTCCTGCAACGCGCTTCATCTCTGCTTGGATCTGTTCATTTTCATAATGCAAAAGAACTTATATTACAAATAAATATAAGTTCTTTTGCAACATTATAGTAAAAAAAGACTTTGTACAAAAGAAATTTTATATGTTTAATTTTTCAAATTCTCTTTCGACATGAAGTAATATATTTTAATCACATAGTATGTTTTATTGAATAAATTATTTTTCCAACAAGTACAATAAAAACAAACAATAATAAAAACGAAAAATATATTATTTTCTTATTCCGATTACGGAAACCATATATAGATGTTAATACTATTAGTAATAATATTATGATTAATATAATAGTCATAAGCTTAAATTAAATTATCGTTTATCGTGTAAATATATGTTTTAGTTGTAAATAAATATAATGGGTTTTACATTATCTCATTCCAGCAATGTCCTGCTCCCATTGCATAATCACAATCACTACCAGGAAAATTACTTACCTTACCATTAACACAATCTGTAAACCATCCATTATAATCCATACAAATTGTAGGCTGAAAAGCACACCTCCCTTCATTTATTGCAAAAGCCGTGCTACAATTTTTATTTCCATGATTCTGATAGCAAGTAACTTTTGCTTCATCATCTGCTACTGTAATTCCATTAACAGTTTGAGTCTTATAAAGACTAGTTACACTGGTGTTATTTACTTTTTTTGAATTACTGCAACAATTATGACTATCATTCATGCCAAAGCTGCGTTTACCAAGGTCAAAAATATAATAATTTTTTTCGGTATTACTGCGATAATATTGCATGGACTTCTTTAATAATATTTTATCTTCCAGTATTACATTGGAACCTGTTCCTCTTACAAGATCAGACTTTTTTCTTCCAGTCAGTAAAAGTGTAACATTTGACATGCTGCCATTTGTTGGAACTACTCCAAATTCATCAGCGGTCATTTCCACATCATTTAATGTAATTATAGCTGTGTGTAAAGGGAAATATACTCGAAGATATTTTCCCTTTTCAGAAAAGTAATAATTTTTCTTTTTTAAAAACCTTTCATTATTTGTTTCAATTAAATGCTTCATTTCAGTTACTTCCGTTTCAGTTAAATCAATCGTCTTAAAACCTATTAATTTAATTGACATTGGATCAGTTGACAAACTATTTGCAAAATTTTCCTCAACATATGTAGAATCACTCATTAAACTCAAAGAATTACTAGTATTTATTTCTTTATTTAAATTATTTGCAGCATTTTTAAAATCTGCTTCAGAGCTTTTATTTGCTGTTTTAGAACAATAAAATTGAATAGAAACGATTAATAATAAAAACGCTATATAAATAAACTTATGTGCTCTCATAATGATTTAATTTAATTTATTTATAGAAAAATAGATTTAATAATAATTATATTGAGGTATATAAATAAATAAAATCACCTGTTTTATTTTAAACAAATCCAGGGTGTAAATATTCACTAATACTACCCAACTTATAATTATTTTTATGCAGTTTTAAGATATTAATTATACTATTTAGAATTCGATTTCAAAGGAATAAAAAGAATCTAATTTTTTGATTATTGAAACATGGAGATTTGTTTTTCATTTTTTTGTTTTTGATTAATAACTGATAAAATAAGAGGTTAAAACATCCAAGGACCATAAATGAATGTTTTAAATTTATTCTACGAAATATAATATTTGCAGAATAATTTACAGGAAAATTATCTTATCAAATACATCAAAAAAAGAGTACTTGTGCGCAATTTTGGGATAATATACGATACAGGAACGCTAGAAATTATCTATTAGATCTCTGAAAGCACCACAGATATTTTATCCAACTGATATCAATTTATTTCTAATACTTTTCTAACAAATCAGGATGTAATTGAAAAAACTTATTAGGTGAGATTTTATGTGTTTTTAATCTCATAATAAAATCTTCAAGGATACCCATTTGAGTAGCGCTATATGAAACCTCTTTATCTACTGAATTATTATACAAATATGTATGTTTTAAATCCTTACTCAGTTTATAAATATTAAATGATATAGGATCTGTTACTTCGAAAGTATTACATAATACAGGGCAAAAACCGTTTTGAAATATTTTTCTGTATCCAAATTCTTTGTATTATTGACT
>CANFHO010000161.1 GCA_947447005.1 Chitinophagaceae bacterium | reverse complement strand
TGTTTATTGTTTTTGCAGAAACGGGACTCTTTGCAGGGTTTTTCTTGCCAGGAGATTCTCTGCTTTTTGTGGCTGGTATTTACAGCAATGAACTGGCATCTGAATTATTTAATTTCAATCATGATATTTTAAATCTCCTTCTTGTTGCTGCACTCGTTGTGTGTGCAGGTGTACTTGGAAATACTGTAGGGTATTGGTTTGGAGCTGCCAGCGGGCATTATATTTTTGATCGTAAAGACACATTATTATTTAAAAAGAAACATTTACATGCTGCAAAGGAATTTTATGAGAAGCATGGAGCAGGCGCAATAGTTTTTGCAAGGTTCCTCCCTATTATCAGAACTTTTGCACCCATTATTGCCGGTGTAGTTGGGATGAACAAACACCGATTTTCCATTTATAATATTGCAGGTTGTGTAGCATGGGCTGTAATCATGCTTTTTGCAGGCCATTATCTTTATAAGTTCTTCCTAAACAACTATCAGTTCAATTTAAAAGAGCATCTGGAGGTTATTGTTTTGGGTATTATTCTGGTAACAACAGCACCCGTTATATTCAAACTGGTAAAAAGTATGAATAAGAAATAAACCCTCTGGTGATTAAAATGGTTACGACTTCTCCACGAAGTTCATCTTTTTTCTGAATGTCTCGTCGGTGAAATAAAGTGCAATAAGTGATATGATAATCACAATGATTCCTGTTTGAATACCACTTTGATAAATAGTGTGATGATATTTCAATTGAAAAATATCCAGGAATAAAAAATTCATCAGAGGTAATGCACCTCGAACCATGTTAGGTATGGTTGTTGCTGCAGTAGCCCTTAGATTGGTTCCAAATTGTTCTGCCCCCATGGTTACAAAAATGGCCCAAAAGCCACAGCTGAAGCCAAGTAACCCACAAATGAAATACATGGTTGAGTCATTGTGGTTCAACGGAGAAAAGTACGCCACACAAGATGCAATCGTCAATCCATAGAAAATATACAGTGCAATTTTTCTGCTCTTAAAGTATTGACTCACAAAGCCAACCGTAATGTCTCCAAGCGAAATTCCAATGTATCCAAACATGGTAGCCCTCCCTGAATCAATTAAATTGTTCTCATAGAGTTCTCCCGCAAAGCGATTGCTGAAATTCATCAATAGGCCAATCACATACCAGGTTGGTAAGCCAATCAAGATGGCTTTCATGTATTTGGTAAAGCGATCTCTATTGTTGAAAAACATTAAAAAATTACCTCTTGAAACATCTTCTGTTTTTATTTTTTCAAAGAGCGCACTTTCAAGTACACCAACCCTTAGCATCAACAGCCCAATTCCCATGAGGCCACCAATCTTATAGCACAATCGCCAGTCACCTGAAAATTTAAAAACAAAATATGCGAACACAGCACCAAGTAGGCCGATTCCTGCAACCATAGATGTCCCAAGTCCTCGCCTGCTTCTTGGTAGCAATTCACTTACCAATGTGATGCCTACGCCAAGTTCACCAGCCAGTCCAATACCACCTATAAAACGCCCCCATGCATATTGGTCAACAGTTTGAACATACCCAGTAGCAAAATTTGCAACTGAGTAAAGTAGGATGGAACCAAACAAAACTTTCATCCTGCCTTTTTTGTCGCCAAGAACACCCCAGATTACCCCACCAATGAGAAGACCAACCATCTGATAATTGATAACTTTTGTGCTGGCTTCCAACATATCAATGGCATCGTCTTTTACACCGATGGCCAACAAACTCGGCTTTCTGACTATTGAAAAAAGAAGCAACTCATATATATCTACAAAATATCCAAGAGAGGCAATGATCAACGTAAAGAGGACATTTAAGTTTTGCTTCTTATTCACGAGTGTATTTTTTTCTTTGATAACCTAAATTTACTGAAATCAATATTTATATCCTATTTTGCTTTTCCCAAACTGACGACAAGTTCAATTAAATAATGTATGACACAGACAATGGATAACGGAATGAACAAATCAAACAGATTCCTGATTTTAGTGGCATCCCTTGGGTATTTTGTTGATATATACGACCTCCTTATATTTTCAATTGTACGTGAGCCAAGTTTAAAATCTCTGTTGGTGCCTGATCAAGACATCGTGTCAGTTAGTTCAAAAATCATCAATTGGCAAATGCTGGGTTTGCTGATTGGGGGCATTGTTTGGGGTATCATGGGAGATAAAAAAGGAAGATTGAGCGTGCTATTTGGTTCGATTGTTTTGTATTCAGCTGCAAATTTTGCCACCGGATATGTTCAAACAGTTGATCAGTATGCATGGGGTCGTTTTATAGGTGGGATTGGGTTGGCAGGTGAACTTGGTGCTGGAATTACCTTGGTGAGTGAAATGACATCTAAATCCAAAAGAGGTATCATGACAAGCTTTGTTGTCGGGGTTGGCGTGTTTGGTGCTGTCCTGGCATATTTGATTTTCAAATTTACCCAAGATTGGAGGTTGTGTTATAAAGTAGGTGGTGTTTTGGGTGTTTTATTACTCCTGCTGCGTGTAAGCGTCTCGGAAAGCCTTCTTTTTAAAAAGGTTGACCAAACAAATATTGAGCGAGGTAATATTTGGATGCTTTTTACAAGAAAAGAATTATTGAGGAAATACCTGCTAGCCATCATTGTAGGCATACCTTCCTGGTATATAGTCGGTATTTTGATTACACTCAGCAATCGATTTGCCTTAGAGTTGAATCCATCTAGCACACTTGTTGCTGGTGCTTGTGTGATGTATGGCTATATTGGGAATGCCATTGGGGATATTACTGTCGGAGCCATAAGTCAATATTATAAGAGCAGGAAAAAAGCCTTGTACTTTATGTACATCATGTGTGTACTCACCATCTCCTTTTATTTCAGTCCCCTGAATAATACGGATACATCTATGTATGTGATTTGTTTTTTCTTGGGATATGCATCCGGTTTTTGGGCTATCATCATCACAATGGGTGCAGAACATTTCGGAACAAATCTGAGAGCTACAGCTGCAACGACCATCCCTAATATGATTCGCGGATCTCTTCCACTCATGAATCTTCTTTTCAACAACTATTTTCTGAAGTCGTTACATTGGACAATGATAAAAAGTGGAATTGTTACTGCATTACTTGTATTGGGTATCGCCATTATTGCATTGTTTTTCACAGAAGAAACCTATCACAAGGATTTGGATTACGTAGAGGAGTGAGGCAAGGAGGCAGAGAGGCAAAGAGAATATGTGAAATAAAAAAGGAGGCATTTGCCTCCTTTGAATTTTATAGATATTCTCTTTGCCTCTCTGCCTCCTTGCCTATTTCTTATCCAAGCACTTCGTTCATCGACCTTACAGCAGCTGCACT
>CANFHO010000160.1 GCA_947447005.1 Chitinophagaceae bacterium | reverse complement strand
TACCATAAAACCTATGGATGACTATGCTTTCAATAACATTGACTTTATCAAAATCGACGTAGAAGGATTTGAAATTCTGGTATTGAAAGGCGCAAGGGAAACCATCATTCACAATAAGCCTGTTGTCATGATTGAAGTTTTTGAAAACAATATTGAATTCGTTGATAATTATTTTAAAGAATTAGGATACCAATTAAAACACCTGGCAGAAACTTACAATCGTTTCTATGAGCCTATAAATAAAAAGTAAGTATGTGTGGCATTTTTGGAACGATTAACTACAAGATTTCTGAAGATACTTTCAGATCTAGGTTGGATTTACTTAAACACAGAGGACCCGATGGATTTGGAGTTTGGAATAGTGATGATAACAGCACGAGAATCGGTCATAGAAGGTTGGCTATAATTGATACGACTATCAATGCCAAACAACCTATGATTGCAAACGACAGGTATGTGCTTTCTTACAATGGAGAGATATACAATTACATAGAAATCAGAAATGAGCTTATCAATCAGGGAATTGAATTCACAACTAGTTCCGACTCTGAAGTGTTGCTCAAATTGCTCATACTCAAAGGACTTAATGCTTTGTCCGCATTAAATGGTATGTGGTCGTTTGTCCTATATGATAAACTTGAAAAAACGCTTCTGATTAGTCGCGACAGATTGGGAGAAAAACCACTTTATTACATACATGATGGCAATAAGTTCGCTTTCGCTTCCGAAATGAAAAGTCTGTACAATTGTCTGGATGAATTTAATTATGATATTGATGTTATCAATGAATATAAAACAAATCCTAACAATGGTTTTTTATCGGATACCATCATCAAAGGCATAAAAAAATTTCCTGCAGGTTTTTATGCGGTAGTGAAGGATAGGAAAATGGATTTGATAAAATACTATAATCCTGAAGACCTGCTGACTTGTGATGAAAAAAAATACAATTCAATTCATGAGGCCGTTGATGAGTTTACCGATTTGTTCAAATCTTCTTGCCTATTGCGGATGAGAAGTGATGTGCCGGTTGGATCTTCATTAAGTGGTGGTATTGATTCAGGGTTAGTGGTAAATACCATATCAGCTCAGCGTTCTATAGATACTAATTATAAAGCTGTGGTTTCAAGTTTTCCGGGATCTGTTTTGGATGAAACGGAAAGTGCGCTTCAGATTGCCAAAAATGCTGGTGTGGAAGCTATTAAAGTAATCGTAAATCCCAATGATGGTCCAGATAATATATTAAAATCCGTTTATCATTTTGAAGAGATTTCCGGAACATCTTCCATTCCATTTTTCCAGACGTATAAAGCGTTTAGAGAGAATCATATTTATGTAACGTTGGATGGGCATGGTGGTGATGAGTTATTTGGTGGATATGCTGCTGATATAAAGGACAAATTAATTGATGATTTTCCTGATGTATTTAAAATGCGGACAAGTATGCAAACCATGGAGAACATCTATGGAAGAGATACGAAAATAAGTTTAGGGCTTGCTTGGCTTTATTTCAAACAAGAATGGAAACGCAGGCAGAAAGAGGGCCAGCCCTTGTTCAAAAAAACAGCTGCGTATAAAGAACGACTTCATTATTCAACTTTTAAGGGAATTTTGCCTACACTGCTGAGAAACTATGACAAATATTCTATGTCGGCAGGAGTAGAAGTAAGAATGCCGTTTCTGGATTACAGAATTGTGGAATTCGCTTTCAAATTGCCAAACGAATATAAAGTAGACAAGGGTTTTTCAAAATTGCTGTTGCGAACAGCCGGCAAAGGAATTTTACCAGACAATATCATCAACAACAAGGTTAAGATTGGTTGGAACAGCCCAATGGGCGAGTGGCTCAGTGGTTCTTGGAAAGAATGGTTGCTTGACGAATTGAATAGTGTTGATTTTGCCAATTGTCAATTGGTGAACAAGCAAAAATGTATAAAACTGGTAGACGAATTTTTAAAATCCGATGTAAAAGACCAAGACAAAGGGCAACTGATATGGCTAAAACTTCAGCCATATCTGATTGAAAAAGCTAATAAAAAATATCATCAATTCAGGGATTAACAACGATGTCTTTGATCAATAAGAAATTGAATATCGCTTTTTTTGTACAAAGTTTTCCGGCCATTTCTGAAATCTGGATTACCAACCAGATTATAGCCTTACTTGAAGATGGACATCATGTGGATATTTACGCCCAGTTCAAAGCGGATGATGTGAAGATTCACCAAAAGGTTCTCGATTATGATTTGCTCAGCAAAACGACTTATCTGGATTCATTTCCTAAAAGAAGATTCCCAAAATTGAAATTGTTTTTTTGCAAACTGGTTAAGAATCCTTTTCTTAGAAATTTCAAATTGTCCTATTATTATCTTAACTATTTGCTTTTCTGTAAAAAGAGTAAAATTTCGTTTTACAACACCATTCATTTTCTGGATAAACCTGAATATGATATTGCGCATGCCCACTACGGTTTCAATGGAAAGTATGCATTGTTACTGAAAGAGAATGGGTTGCTCAAAAAAGCGAAACTGGTGACTTCATTTCATGGCTTTGATTTCAATGTTCCACAAGGTTTTTATGATGACCTGTTCAATAATGGTCATTTGTTTTTCGTCAATTCGAATTATTCCACATCCAAACTTTTGGCTTTGGGATGTTCCGAAAAAAAAATAACGAAATTGTCTGTTGGTTTGCAAACAGATTATTTTATAAAAAAGGATCAGCATCTTCTTCAGCCTGAAAAGAAATTCACGTTACTCTTTGTTGGGCGTTTTGTGGAATTCAAGTCTCCTCATACATTCATTGAAATATGTAAATCCTTATCGGAAAAAAATATTGCTTTCGAAGCCAAAATGATTGGTGACGGTGAGCTTCGAGAATCAGTATTTTCATTGATACAAAAATACAATCTTGAAAGCAAGGTTTTTCTATTTGGCAAGCAGACACAGGAAGAAATCAAAACTCATTTTTCAAACTCGGATGTGTTTGTACTCACCGGCGTTGTTGATAGTCATGGTATAGCAGAAACGCAGGGATTGGTGATTCAGGAAGCACAGGCTATGGAATTGCCGGTTATAGTGTCGGATGTCGGAGGCATGAAAGAAGGTATTGTTGAAAATGAAAGCGGGTATGCAATAAAAAGTAATGATATTGAAGGATTCGTGAAAAAAATAATTTATCTGCAGGCGAATGATGAAGTTCGAAAAGAAATGGGCAGAAAGGGTAGGGCATTTGTAGATGAAAATTATAACATTCAAAAATTGAATGAAAAGATGGTTGCATTTTATCATGAATTAATGACTTAATAATTTAGATTAGTATCAAAGTTTCATGAAATGGGTTTCAGTTATAATTCCAACTTTCAACAGAGCCGCTTTGTTGAAAAAATCAATTCAGTCTGTATTCAATCAAACTTATCGTCCAATAGAGTGCATT
>CANFHO010000159.1 GCA_947447005.1 Chitinophagaceae bacterium | reverse complement strand
TAAATCTCCTGGGGATTACAAATATGAAGATTCTTTATCATTGCAGGCTTTGATTCTTCAGGCTGGTGGTTTCATGGAAAGTGCAACACCCTCTAATATTGAAATTGGGCGTCGTCTTAGTGAAGTTAACTTAGATAAAAAAGGTGAACCAACATCTGAGATTTTAATAATAAAAATTTCAAAAGATTTAACGAGTATGGGTAGCGACGTTTTCTTAAAGCCATTTGATGTAATAAGTATTAAAGCTGACCCATACAAATCGAAGCAAATTTCGATCAATTTATCAGGTCAAATAGTTTACCCTGGAAATTATACATTAACTAACCCTGAAGAAAAATTGAGTTCCATAGTTAAAAGGGCCGGGGGTTTGTTGCCATATGCAGATATTGCAGGAGCAAAGTTGGTCAGAGAGAAAGTCAATATTGATACTGTACAAATTAAAAGAATGGCTGTTTCAAATGTAAAATTGTCAAATTTAAAGTTTGGACTAAGGGATACTTCTAATTTATTGGAAGACGAGGAACTAAGATCTAAAACAATTGATGTTCCTTTAGACCTCAAGCAAATACTTGATCATCCGGGTAATTCAGATGATATTACATTACAGAATGGCGATATGCTGGTAGTGCCTAGATTTGTAAATACGATAAGTGTCAACGGGGAAGTCATGAAACCTTTAACTATTCAATTTCAAAACTCAAAAGGGTTTTCAAACTATCTTTCAGATGCAGGTGGATTTACTAAAAATGCATACCGTAAAAAATCGTTTATTGTATACTCTAATGGGCGATCTGCAAGGACGCATAATTTTTTAGGATTTAGAATCTATCCTAGAGTGACACCTGGTAGCGCAATTTATATTCCGAGTAAGCCAATTGTAGAAGGATTTGATCCTACAAAGGCTAGTGTTTTACTATCATCACTTTCAACATTAGTCACAGTGTTATTACTGGTCAAAAATTTTTAGTAATTGGTCTTATTGAGATTTGGTAAAAATAATTTCTATGTCGATATATGTTTATGCATTTTTATATTTTTGCGATTAACATTTTCAAGTTCACGATAGATAAAGAAAAGAGATAAAAAAGATTTTCTTTTAATTTATATTTCAATTTAATTATGAATAAAAATATCTCTACAAATTCGGAAGAAGAAATCTCCGTAAAAGACATAATTGGAAAGATTAAGAGACTTATTCTGGAAATTAAGTCGAAATTCAAGCTTATTCTTTTGTGCGGAGCAATTGGGTCTTTATTGGGTATTATATTTGCTCATTTTCAATCTCCAAGTTATAGCTCAACAGTTAGTTTTGTTGTAGATGAAGGAAAACAGGGAATGTCCGGGGCAAGTGCCATGGCAGCTCAATTTGGATTAGATATTGGTGGTGGCAGTGGCAGCGCTAGTGTTTTTTCAGCAGATAACATACTTCTATTTCTTAAGAGCAAGAATTTATGCAGACAAGTGCTTATGACATTTTATGATGCAGATAAAAAAATAACTCTTGCTGACAAGTACGCATTAGTGTATAAGATGAAGAAGAGATGGCTAAACGATAAGCAAATTGGCAATATTAATTTCTCTGATTATCCAAAGGCAAATTTTCCAAGAAAAGTTGATAGTCTAATGCAGGTAATTGTGCTTAATATATTGAAATCAAATTTGGATGTAGCTAAGCCTGAAAAAAAAGCATCAATGATTGAAGTGGAGGTTCGAATGAGTGATGAACTTTTGAGTAAGTATTTTTCTGATCGATTAGTGGATATTGCCGCAGAAAATTATGTTGCATCAAAAATCAAAATCAAGAGAGCTAATGTCATGAAGTTAGCAGATAAGGCAGATAGTCTTAATGGTATTTTAAACAAAAAAACTTACCATGCAGGTGAATCATTACAGGCATTGATTGATGCAAATCCTGCGATTAGTTTGGGTCGAGTTAATTCAGAAATTTCAAGTAGAGATAAGTCTATGGCCTCAATGATGTATTTGGATGTTGTTAAAAATCTTGAGATGGCCAGAACGCTATTGCTGCAGGAGACTCCAGTTGTTCAAATAATTGATAAAAGCACATTCCCACTTTCCAATAAAAGTTTAAGTAGTATTTCAATTATTTTAATTTCTATAATTTTAGGCATATTGCTGGCAACCTTGTATTTCACCTTTAAGTTATTATTGAATTCAATAATCAGGTAAATGCCTGCTGATTGTATTCTGAAGAATTAATTTTTTTAAATGGAAAAATCAAAAATTAGAAATATTTTTAAAACGGATTCTTTAGCTCCTAGAGTCATTATTTTCGTTTTAGATTTGATTTCGGTAACTATTGGGTATATGTTTTCGATTGCTATAGTTTTTAATTTTAATTTTATTAAAATTGATCAAGTAAGTTTTTTTAAGGCATTATTTCTAGTTAATATTATTTTTGGATTTGTTTTTTATTATTTAAAAATTTATTCGGGTATAGTTCGGTATACTGGTATACGAGATATATTTCGTATTTCATCAGCAATTGCAATTGCTGCACTTACTATTCTTTTATCAAATTTTATTTTTATTAGATCTTTTTCATCTGAATACATCAATCCCAATGTTTTAGGTTTAATTGCATCATTCAGCTTTGTTTTAATGGTTTCTTACAAATTACTTGTAAAGTTCATTTTTATTTTCATGCGTAACTTGGGGGTGGTTAGAAAATATGTAATTATATATGGAGCAAATGAAATTGGCATAATCACAAAAGAGGTTTTGGATCATGACTTGACATCAAATATAAAGGTTGTTGCTTTTATTGATGATGATAAACAGAAGCAAGGTAAGGTGATGAATGGGGTACCTATAATTTCATTTAATCTTTTGAAAAAATTTATAAAAGATGATCGCGTTGATGAAGTTGTAATTGCAGATATTACTATTAATGCAGAACAAAAAAATAGACTAGTAGATCTCTGTTTAATAAATGAAATACCTGTTTTAAATGTCCCGAATTACAAATCATTAGATGATCGTAGCTTTTCTCATAAACAGCTAACCAATATAAATATTGAAGAACTATTGCAGAGAGATATAATTAGCATAAATAACACTCAAGTAAAAGAAGATGTGGTTGGAAAAAGAATCTTAATTACGGGGGCCGCCGGTTCTATTGGATCCGAAATTGTAAGACAATTAATAGGCCATAGACCTTCATTAATAATTTTATGTGATCAAGCTGAGACTCCTTTGCATCAGTTACATCTTGAGATTGTGGAATCGAAATGTTCAGTAAATACATTATTATTTTTGGCTAGTGTGACAAATGAAACTCGTATGAGAGATTTGTTTGCGCAGTTTTCTCCTCAAATAATATATCACGCAGCCGCTTATAAGCATGTGCCTATGATGGAGCTTTTCCCAACTGAGTCTATAAGAAATAACGTCATCGGAACACGTATTTTAGCTGACTTAGCTGTTGAAT
>CANFHO010000158.1 GCA_947447005.1 Chitinophagaceae bacterium | reverse complement strand
GGCGAAGATTGGTTCTCAAGATATAAGTAACGAGGCACAAGGCACAGGGCACAAGGTAACAGCCAGGCACGAGGCACAAGGAACGGGGCGCAAGGTAACAGCCCGTCACGAGGCACAAGGCACAGGGCACAAGACAAGAGCGACGAGTGACAAGTTACAAGTGACTAGAAAAGAAAGTGGATCGGAAAAATCTGCTTTTAAAAAGCCTAAAATGGAGATGGAGGGTCGCCGCAGGGAAGATGCAGGTCCTAAGAAGTACACCATGCGTAGCAGGAAAAAATAATCAATTCATTTCTGACCACTTATATCGAACCGTGCTTTTATGATACCTATTATTTACGAAGACGATAATATTATTGTAATCAACAAGCCTTCAGGATGTTTGACAATACCAGATCGATTTGATCAGGAATTGGTTTCAGTGAAGTCGTGGTTTGAAAGGAAAGGTCAACGGATTTTCATCGTGCATCGCATTGATAGAGATACGAGTGGTTTGTTGTTGTTGGCCAAGAATGAAGTTGCGCATAAATTTTATAATACTCAGTTTCAGGATAGGTCGCTTACCAAAAACTATTATGGTCTGGTGGTAGGAACGATGTTGCAAGAAGAGGGTACTTTTGATCAGCCTATTGAAGAGCATCCAACAATATCAGGAAAGATGCGGGTGGGACGAAAAGGAAAGTCTGCTATCACGCATTATAAGGTGGAAGCCCGTTTCAGAGGCTACACATGGGTGAGATTTCAAATCGAAACAGGAAGGACACATCAGATCAGGGTGCATTTGCAAAATGCGGGACATGCATTGGTGTGCGATCCTATTTATGGAAGTGCAGACCCACTGCTGCTTTCAACCATCAAAAGAAAAAAATTCAATTTATCAAAAGATGCAGAATCCGAAAGGCCATTGTTAAACAGATTGGCACTGCATGCATATAGTATTCACGTTACAGATCAGGAAGGCGCAACGCATGAATTTATTGCACCACTATCAAGAGACATGGATGCTACGTTGAAGCAGTTATCGAAGTGGGGAAAATAAGCTGAGAGGCAAGGAGGCAATGAGGCAATGAGATTGAATTTAGATAAGGCATGATTTAATAGAAAACTAAAAAAATTCTCCTTGCCTCTTTGCCTCCTTGCCTTGATTTAAAAGTTGTTTTTCAATTCTGCAACTGCCACTTCTTTCTGCTCACCATTTGCCAGGTTTTTCAACATGCAGGTTCCGTTCTCTATTTCCTTGCTTCCGATGATAGCAACGAAGGGAATATTCTTTTTTTCTGCGTATTTGAATTGTTTATCAAATTTGGCAGACTCATGAAAAATTTCTGCTGAAATGCCTGCTGCGCGCAAGTTCTGTGCGATGCTAAAAATATATTTTTGTTCTTCAGCACCGGTGTTGAAAAACAATACGGTGGTTCCTTTTTGTATGCTTTCAGGAAACACGTTTAACTCCTCCATTACATCATAAATTCTGTCAACACCAAATGAAATGCCAACACCTGCAATGCCTTTAACATCGAACAAACCTGTTAAATCATCATATCTTCCTCCACCACCGATGCTTCCCATTTGTACTCCAATGGCCTTTACTTCAAAAATTGTACCCGTGTAGTAGTTGAGTCCACGTGCAAGGGAAAGATCGATAATCAGCGGAGAGTGGAAAGTGGAATGTGGAAAAAGATCCAATATGAATTTGAGTTCATTAATGCCTTCCAAGCCGATGGCATCTTCACTGAACAATGATTGTAATTGTGTAATTTTTTCTTCATTGGTGCCGCTGATCGAGATGAATGATTCTACTGTTTTTATTTGATCTTCATTCAGTCCTCTCGTAGCAAGTTCTTCCTTTACTTTATCAATGCCAATTTTATCAAGTTTATCAATGGCAATGGTGATCATCATCATGCGATCTGCGCCACCACAGAGGTTGGCGAGTGCATTCAGAATTTTCCTGTTGTTTATGCGTATTTCAACAGAAACATTGAGTTGTTGAAATACGGTTGCATAAATGAGCGCCAATTCTGTTTCATGTAAGAGCGATGTACTTCCTGCGATGTCTGCATCGCATTGGTAGAATTCACGGTATCTTCCTTTTTGAGGCCTGTCTGCGCGCCAAACAGGTTGCATTTGATATCTTTTAAACGGGAAACTCAATTGACCATGATTCATGGCAACATAGCGTGCAAACGGAATGGTTAGGTCGTATCGCAATGCTCTTTCTGTGATTCCCTTCATCGTTTTCCCATTCAATACGGATTCAAAATCATTTTTTGCTGAATCATGCTTGGCAGGGTTGTCTAATCCATTATTCAGGATCTTGAAAATCAGTTTATCTCCTTCATCTCCATACTTGCCCATGAGGGTTTCTGTATGCTCCATGGCAGGAGTTTCCAGTGGTTCAAAGCCATATAACTCAAACGTATCCCGAATGGTCTGGAAAATAAAATTGCGTTTACGCAGAATTGCTGCAGAAAAATCACGTGTGCCTTGGGGCAAAGTTGGCTTCATGGCTGCAAAGTTATGATTGTTTTGCGGATGTATATGCGGCAATCAAAGCATCACATGCATGATCAATCAGGCTATAAACTTCATGATAGGCAGTTTCTGAACGAGACCAGGGGTCTGGTACATCCATGTCGGTTTCCGGAAATGAATAATTCAGGAGAAGATTGACTTTTTTTGTATCATATTCTTTTCTTGCGATGTATTGCATCTCGCGCATCACATCGCCAGCCATTGGGATGAGCAAGTCAAAATCCTTGAAATCCGTTGCCTGGAAGGTCCTTGACCGCTGGTCTGAAATATCGATACCATTGAGTTTGCTCACCATCTGCGACATCGGATGTGGTCTTTCCCCGGTATGATATCCATTGGTTCCGGCACTCTCTACCTTCCAATCCAGTCCCGCCAACTTGCATTTATGTTTTAGAATACCTTCTGCAATCGGACTTCTGCAGATATTTCCCAAACATACCATGAGGATTTTCATTTTAAATGATTTTTACAAAGATAGGGTGTGGAATGTTTAGGGAAATTGCATCATTTACGAAAAGGGATAAGCAGTGAATTGGTGAAACGGAGAAACGGTGAAACGGGAATTTGCTGAATTATCTAATTCTTGAAAAGAACATTTTTTATGTTGGATGAAAAGAGTGTAGTACGTTTTACGTTTCTCCGTTTCACCAATTCACCGTTTCTCCTTTTCACAATTACTTTTATTAAATTGCACTTATGGATACAAACTCATTCAGGGAAAGAGAAGAAAAAAGACAAACATCATTCAGGACCATTTATGACGTGGTTGCAGGATTGTTATGGCTAGGAGCAGGTATCTTTATCATATTGAATAAATATTTTGGTTTCAACCTGATGGTTGACAGTTTAATGTCGTCTATTTTCGGAATCGCTTGTGTGTTTTATGGATCGTTTAGGTTGTATAGGGGAGTTACAGGGTTGAAAGGGAGTAGGAGATAAAGATAGGCAAATAGGCAAGG
>CANFHO010000157.1 GCA_947447005.1 Chitinophagaceae bacterium | reverse complement strand
TCTACAGCATTACTCACTTCAGTTTTATTGCGAACATCACAATGAATAAAATGCACATCTTCTTGATTCGGAGGAGTACAATCTAAATTGTACACAATACTGCCTTCCATTTGTAATAGCTGTCTTGTTGCTTTTCCAATTCCAGAGCTTGCACCAGATATTACTGTAACAGTGTTTTTCCAATTCATATATTGATATTTTCTCTAAATTGATTTTTCAGTTAGGAATTTGAATTTTAAATTGATTTTCAAACTCATTTCAAACATTGTGCCCAATTGATTGAAATGCGCTCCATAATAAGATAGATTCGGATAACGGCCATTGAATGTTATTCCATTCTTAATTGATTGAACCTTCAATGGATCTTTTAATGCACTTGCACCAGATGCATCAAGTGCTACAAGATCCCATTTGGGTAAAACATTGAAAATATTATTGATCGAAAAGGATACATTGAGTGAAGGATTCAATCGCTGCGAAACCGTAAGATCGGTGAGCAACCCTGGCTTAAATTCTTGTCTTACATGATTCATTATATCTCCGCCATTTGAAACATCCTGGAATCCTGCTTTGCCAAACAAGGTATTATTCAGATAAATGGTCAAGTTTTTGATGTTCAAATCAGTACCAAGCACAAATTTAGATCTGGGTCTGCTTCTTTCAATCAGACAACGAATCTGTTCATCAATCAATGAAATACCTGATTGTTTGATGGGGTCCGGTGTATTTACATTGCTGCTTAATTTATTTTGAACAACCATATTTCCTGCAACATCAAACCCCAATTTAGCACGACCAATATTGATATTTTTATATCCCATGGATATGTCCAGTCCGGAAGTATGTGTTTTTACGGCATTGGTGAAAAATTGCATACTGACAATGCCGCTTTGTTGCAGGATATTATATAAAACTGTAGAAGGATTTTTTGATGTGATGTTGGTTGTCAAAATAATTCGATTCGCAATCGAGATATCATAATAGTCGATAGAGATATTCATTTTCGAATTTGGTCTGAAACTCAATCCCATTGAATAGTTTTTGGCTTCCTCAGGTCTCAGTTTCGGAATGCCTAAGGCAAAAACTTCTTTACTTTGATTATTGAATAAGCCATATAAATTGATATTGCCACCATTCAGTACAGCACTGATTTGCTGCGTATAAATCTGGTGCAAATCGGGTGATTTAAAGCCAGTTGATGCAGATGCCCTTAGAATTACTTTTTCTCCGTGAAGATTATATCTCGATGCAATTTTCCAAATCAAAGCAGGCCCGAAATCACTGTAATACTCACCCCTGAGGGCAGCATTTAAAAACCATTTCTTCGTTATATCCCAACTGGCATCACTATACAAACCTAGATTGACTCTCGAACTGGTGAATGCATCATCTGCTTTGATACCAGGAAAAGAATTGGCTCCCTCACCATAATAGGAAGCAGCAGATCCTGCAATGATTCTGTATATTTCTTTTCTGAACTCAGACCCCAACGCCCAAGTTAATTTTGAATTGATTTTTCTGCTCAGGTCAAAATTACCAATCAGATTGTGAAATGAATAGCCACCTGCTTTAAAGTAAGTGGGACTCATGCTACCTAAAGATGCATTAACGGTTTTATCAACCGTATACAATTGTGTATTACCTCCAATTGTTATACTGACTTCTTTATTCCAATTTCCGTTTTTAGTTTGAAACCCTACTGTGCCATTGTAATCTGATAAATCACCATTGAAGCCTGGGCCATATCCAATATAACCATCATATAAAGGATCTGTACCACCTGTATAATTGGGAGCTCCTGGAATGGATGTATGCAGTGCTCCGAAATCTTTTCTCCAATAGGGTGGACGAAAATTAGCATTGCTTTTAAATTGCTTCAATGCAGTCATGAAATTCCCATGCATTTCTGTATGGCTATTGATGGGGTATCCAATATTCAACAGAAATTTACCTTGTGTATATTCCCCGATACTCGTTTTATGGTTGGCGGTAGGATATTTTTTCAGATAACTTGCAATGGCTGCGTCTTTTTGAGGAGTGCCTCCAAAAGTTTCTTGTTCACCTTTTAGGTCTATATTCCCGGTACGAACCGCATTTTGTTGTTGAGTGAAATCAAGTGTATAATTCACAAAACCTTTTCCTGCCAATGAATGCCCAGAATTATAGGAAAGGTCTGCCAAGGCCCCGTCTCCTTTACTGGTGATAGCTGTACGAAATACAATAGATGAGCTGGTTGTATCGTCTTTCAGGATAACATTCATGACTCCAGCGATGGCTCCTGATCCATATTGTGCAGAGGCACCATCTCTTAATACTTCAATTCTTTTAATGGCATCAATAGGAATGGACGTAAGATCTGAACCAGTTTCTCCCCGTCCTACAGAAGGTGTTAAGTTCAACAACGAACTTGGGCTTTTTCTTTTCCCATTGACCAGTATCAATGTTCTGCTGGCACCTAAATTCCTGATTTCATAAGGGTCAAATAAAGTAGTAGCGTCAGCAACAGGAATATTGGCAGTATTGAATGAAGGTAGTTTATATGCCAGTTGTTTGTCTAATGATAATTGTCCTGTGGACGATAGCTGTGTCTCTCTTAAAATATCAATGGGCAATGGAGAGCTGTTTATATTCCTTTGAAAAGAACGGGAGCCTACAACAACTATATTATTGAGGTCAGTTTGAATTGGGATCAATTGAAAATTGATTTCTTTGACTTCATTTTGATTTAAGGCTATCTTCTTAGACATGAGTTGATATCCGGCACTGGTAACTTCAACGGTGTAGTTTCCGGCTTCAAGTTGCATAGAATAATGACCTGAGGAATCAGCCAAAAGACGCTTATCTATATTTTTGATATTCACCGTTGCGAAGGGTACAGACCTTCCGGAGCTCATAACAGAACCTTTGATGACTGATTGTGCATTGGCAGAATTGGATAAAATTGCTACAGCAAATAAAAACAGAAGTCCTCTCATGAGATAATTATTGATGAGTATACTTTTCAGAAAGTACGGCGCGAAATTCCATAAAATATCCCACAAATTCGAATTCAGAGGCTTATTTGATACATAAATAGCCTCATAATTTACCTTTTACAAGCATTATTGGTAATTCTACAAATCAATTTTATGGTTTTTGCACAAATGCAGTCAATCATATTAACCTAAATTATGAATATGATAGACCATATTTTGCCCAACAATAAGGGGAGTATTAGATTATTTAACAACCCAGCTGCGAAAACATTTTCGTAAAAATTCAACGTGGTTTAATAAAAAACCATTCTCTTAGGTGTGCTAATGGGGATGTTTATTTGAGTGATATGTATCTATAAAAATTGATCAGGCCACTGGATTGGTCAATAAAAATTATCTTTTTAATTATGTTTCATTCCAGGTTTATAAAGCAACAATACAAGAAAGGATATTGCATGATAGGACTAAAGAGTATATCGATTGCATCCTCATGCTTTTTCTCGTTCATTTTCATCACTATTTCAACACATGCACAGAACAAGCTTTTTGATAAAGTATCTGTTGTGTTGAAAAAAGAGGTGATT
>CANFHO010000156.1 GCA_947447005.1 Chitinophagaceae bacterium | reverse complement strand
TGCATATATTACAACATTGTCTTTAATGGTGGGATGTCGTTTTGTTTGAGCCATTTCTTTTTTAACGCTCAATGCACCTAAGGTTACACCCTGGTATATCTTTACGTGATTTCCGATTTTGGTGGTTTCACCAATCACAATTCCTGTTCCATGATCAATAAAAAAGTATTTTCCAATCTCCGCACCAGGATGAATATCAATCCCCGTTTTACTATGCGCATATTCAGAAAACATGCGGGGAAGAAAAGGTATTTTTTGTAGATGAAGCTGATGTGCCAATCTGTAAATACAAATGGCAAAAAAACCAGGATAGGTACTGAGAACTTCATCAATACTCTGTGCTGCCGGATCGCCGCCTAAAATGGCAGATGCATCTTTCATCAAAAGATAGTCAATGGTAGGCAATGATCTATAGAAAATATTGATCTGTTCCGAAACATCTTCCTGTATTTCATCTTTCCAATGAAACAGAATTTTTTCAAAATCTTTTCTGTTTTTTTCAATTGCATTTTCTAATTCTTCCATTTTAAGGATGATATGATCACTGAATGCGGGTATGAGAAGTGAAAGTAGTCCCTTGATGAAATTTTCCAATTCTATGGGACATGGCATTTGCCTTTTTTGCTGGTGCCTTTTTAAAAGGGACTGCATAAAGTTGTTCATCATAGGGTGTTCCACTTGAGTAGGGGTAGGTTGAAGCTAAGAAATGTAAATATAATTCCTACTACTGCTACGTGGCTATGTTAAAAATTTGATCTATGCTAAAAAATAAATTTTGGATAAATTCATTATTTTAAATTCCATGGTTAATAGCTTCTTATATTCTATAAACCAATTATTAGATAGTTATACAAGGTACTTACTTAAAATAAAAAAGTCCAGTTGACATCTACTATCAACTGGACCTTAACTTAAATATCATTATTTACATACCCGGTGCAATGGCAGCAGGAACAATATTCTTTACCGGCTTTATACTTTTTAAATAATCAAAGATGGATAAGATATCATCTTTTTTCATTTTGGCATATGTAAACCAAGGCATTGGAGGAAGCAGCTTGCGTGTTCCCTCAATTCCATGATAGTATCCATTCTGCATGGCATTCAAAAATTGATTGTCACTCCAACCACCAATACCTGTAGAATCTGGTGTGATGTTAGCTGCAAAAGATGTTCCCCATGGACCATGTGCTGAAGTTCCTGATAGACTAAATAAAATCCAAGCTTTTGAAGACAAGGTATCATATGCAGCAGGTTTTTCATCTGCGGGGTGTCCTGATAAAAGCCTGTTTGGGTCAGGGGCTGGACCAAATTCAGTCATTATTTTAGGAGAGTGACAATCGTTGCAACCTGCAACGGTTACAAGATATTCGCCTTTTTGAACTGATCTGGTTTCCTCTTTGGTTTGAGGTTGATTGTTACATGAAATGATAGCGAATGACAACAATGAAGTGAAAAATAAATGTTTCATGTGATGTATCTGAATAATGAGATTATTTGTTTGAATTTGAAATGCCAGCGATGATTCTCAACGGGCCACCACTTCCTTTTCCTATTTTCATTGGAAGGGCTACTACATAAATTCCTTTTGCAGGAAGTTTATCAAGATTTGCTACATTTTCAAATCCTGGTTTGTTTTTATCAAGCAATATGCGATGTGTTTGAAAATCCTTGGATTGTCCATAATCCATACTCGGTGTATCCAAACCCAATGCTTTGATGTTTCTTTTTTCAACCAACCATTTGGTTGTTTCAGGAGCAATACCAGGAAAATGAAGCAAAGGAATCGCCTCCATGCCTTTTAATGCAGTGCCAAAGTATTTCTCACGGTTCGGATAAAACTGACCATACCCTGTTCTGAATAGCACGATGGTATTTTCATCGAGCTGACCATTTTCTTTTTCCCAGGCTTCAATGTCCGATACCTGAACAAGATAATCCCTGTCCTTCAATGCATTTTCTGAAACATCGATCACTACTGCATTTCCTGTCAAGCTCGTCATCGGCAATTGATCAATCGTCAATTTGTCTTTAGCGAAATGTATAGGAGCATCAAGATGTGTACCACCATGTTCAGGTGTGCAAATAGAGTATGATGAATAGAAATAACCAAGAGGCGTTATCCCTTCTGAGTCCGTTGTATGAACAAAACCTGTGAGGTTATTAGGCCAATACAATGTTGAACTGTCAAATGCATAACTCAAATCAATCCATTCAACATTTTCCAAATTCAATTTGTTTTCTTCCTTTTGTGAACAGGAAGCCATGAACAACAAGGCAATGATTACAATTTTTCTCATTTGTTTGTATTTAAGGTATTAAAATTACTGTTTTATATATTTTAAATCAATGTTCTACATAGTCGAGATCAGTCCCAAACGATTCCTTCATTCCTACCATGGCAACAAGTGCAATTGCAATAAGTATGCTTCCTGTAATCCATGCACCTTGTATATAATCGCCCGTAAAGTTTCTCAAGCCTTTGAATAGAAGCAATGTCAGTGTCAAGGACCCCCTGACCATGTTGGGTATGGAAATAGCTGCAGTTGCGCGGAGGTTGGTTCCAAATTGCTCTGCACTCATCGTAATGTTTACAATTGAGAATCCAATACTGAATCCCAAAGCAGCATAAAACCAATATAAAGAAGTTTCAGATCCACCTCCTTTTGTTATGAAAAACAACGCCATGACTATAGAGAGAATGCCATAAAAAATATAAATGGTTTTTTTTCTGCTTTTAAAAAACTGGCATATTAAAGCAGAACAAATATCTCCCAAAATCAAGCCTATATAGCAATACAAAATTGCTTTTCCTGGATAAATTCCTTCTATTCCAAATTGCTCACCAAATTTATCAGCAAAGGATACCAAGGCACCAACGATGAACCAGGTAGGAATTCCAATCAGAATACATCGAATATATATACCTGCTCTTCTTTTGTTGTTGAAGAACATCAGAAAATTCCCTTTGCTGACAATCTTCGTACCCAATCGCTTAAACATCATGCTCTCATGTACCCGAACCCTTCCCAACAATAACATGATTCCCATTGATCCACCTATAAAGTAACAAACTCTCCATGTGAATAATTGTGCAATGAATACTGCTGCCAGCGCCCCCACAAAGCCGAATCCAGCTACAATAGCTGCTGCTATGCCTCTCTTTTCTTTTGGAAGCAACTCACTTACCAATGTGATTCCTGCTCCAAGCTCTCCTGCCAAACCTACACCTGAAATGAATCGTAAGATCATGTATTGGTTGACATTGGTAACCATTCCATTGAGGATATTCGCAATGGAGTATATCAAAATAGATCCGAACAATACACTCAATCTTCCTTTCCTGTCTCCTATAATTCCAAAAATGACACCCCCAACGAGAAGTCCAATCATCTGTATGGATAACAACAACTCTCCATTTTCAGTAATTTGATTTGGGTTCATGCCCAAATCTGCAAGACTTGATTTCCTAATGATACTGAAAAGAAGTACATCAAATAGATCAACAAAATAGCCGAGAGCACTTACAACCACAGCCATGTTTAATAGTCTGATTGAAGGGCTTGTTGCTTGTTTATCCATA
>CANFHO010000155.1 GCA_947447005.1 Chitinophagaceae bacterium | reverse complement strand
GACAATGCAACACACTTTTATCCCCAGGTTAACGTTCAAAACAAAACCCGGTTCACAGCAACAGTGAAAATAACTTATCCTGGCTGCAAGAATGATGAAAATATTGTAATAGCTCCAGGAGGAACGGGATTAGGCAAATCAGGACTTGCTCGTGCTGGTTGCTTGGTAACCAAAATAGAAGCAACCTTTGCTACTAATGGTGGAGCTTCGGTAACCAAAATAACAAACTACAGTTCATCAGGTACGGGTGCATCTGATTTCATAATTGAGGAAAATGCACAGGACGAGCAAGAAACTCAATTTGAATGTATGGTGTACAGAAGGGATAAAGAAGGGATGCCGATAGGTGTAAAACCTGGGTTTGTTGTTTGGAACAAAACAAAAGTACCTGTGGAAGTATCGTTGATGGTTGGACCGGGTTGGTATCATTCTATGGTATTGCCGGGCAAAAAATTTGAGAGTACAACAGGTTCATTTTGGTTTAGGATCAACGCTGAGGTTTGTTTGGATGGGAAACCTAAAGATGATAATGTGTGGAGTAAAATTTTTACACCATTTACTGCGCTGGTTCATTTAATTGCTGTAATAGAAAAGAAAACCTATACAAATATTTCAATTGAAGGCTACAACCCTTGGGAAGGACTTGGTATGAAACAGATTCTTTTAGATCCAATATTAAAAGTTGGAAAAGATACAACTTCTGCGATTGAAGTAAATAAAACAAACTTAAGGTCTTGTGAAACTGAGATCCTAAACTCTGGATCTGCTGTTACATTTTTAGATAGTCAATACGCGGGAGCAAATGAAGTTTTTTCTAAACAAACTGAAAAGCCAACGTATGAAATAACGGAAGGTATTTACTATGATAAGACACAAAATCTAATTGTTACTCGAAAGTTATGTCTTACGAAAATAAATACGGTAGGAAATAATATGATGACACGGTCAAAGAAGTCATCATGCAATTAATATGAACTGTTTAACTAATGATTTTTTAATATTAAATAATCAAAAATGACAATTATATAATTATATGTCAACAATTAAAGATATAGTTTTCGCCTTTGCAATTGGACTTATGTGTTCATGTTCTTCAATCGACAAAAACATTGAACAAACTTCTGTAAACAATTTCAAAACCAAAGACACTACAATTTCCTTCACTGGTTATTGGCTCTGCAAAGACTATATTGAAAGTATTAACAATTTCAAATCTCCCAAAAAAGCTCAATACAACAGTAAGTTTATTTTTATTCCTGACAGTACTATAAAACAGACAATGATGATTGGAAATTTTCACGAGGGTGGACCAATAGTCACAATTTTGAGCAATGGCGATCATTATGAGTTATGGGAAATTCAGGAGGACAGTCTGACACAATTAGTTGACAAGATTGAAATCATTGATGAAACCAATATAAAAATTGGTGACCGTTATTTTATTAAAATTAATCCATTGAAAAGCGACAATGGTTCAAGAATTTTAGAAGAAATTTTATTTAAAGGAACTTATAGCAATGAATTAGGGACATCCATTGAGTTTAAAAACAATGGACAGATAATTGGCTTAGACAACTTTAAAATATATGAACCAATAATTGACTACATAGACGTAGGAATGCAAGTTGACCAAATAGGGTTTGGACAAAACAAAAACGAACTTGAATATTTTGGATTTAAGTTCAACAAAGACACTTTAGCGTTATTTAAACTGAATTGCTTAACTTTTGACAGCGCCTTCAATTGCTGTGTTGATGTACAACTTGGACAACAGACACATAAGCTATGGAAGAAAAAAGAAATAAGGTAATCAGGTTTAGTAAAACTGATGGTTCATTGCACCGCTGACAAATATGTGCTGAAAGCTACACTTTCATCAATACCTTAAACGATATACATTGATATGCTTCCATAAATTGGAGGCATAACAGTGTATAAAAGGTCCATATATATGTTCAATACTATTACTTTTTGACGTTTGTTTACTGCTGAAAAACGCATTTCAATTTATTAGTAGTCTTACTTCTGGCATTTTTTCATCAGCAACTATCCATTTCTAGTCAAAAAATGGATACAAATGTTTTACATTTTAAGAAAATGTAAAACATTTTAGCATAATAATCCCCTAATTGGAAGGATAGCATATTAGTTTTGAGTGCCAAGTTAAAAACTTAATAAATGAAAAAAAAGCAAACAATTCATCTTAAGTTCCTGTATAATGATTGCATGTGCTCTATTTACCAGTTTTGCTTTTGGTAAAAATGTTACGTTTAATAAAAATTGCACATGACAATATGGCATAAATTTATAAGTCTATAGCAGCAGTTTTAGAGTGACCCGAAAACAAAAACAAACCCTGATTTCAAAATATCCGGACAATCCGAACATCGAACTAAAAAGTAGTTAACATAAAAAACAACAGAAATGAATTTAAAAACCAGCACAATCGCCGTTTTAATTGCAACAGTTTTGTTTTCTTGTAATCAAGGAACAAAAACCGAAACAGCTGTATCACAAAAAACAGAAGAATCCAAACAAGTTGTATCTCACGTGATGACAAAAGAACAACAGCAAAAACTAACTGCAGATGAGGTTTTACAAGACTTTAAAGACGGAAATAATAGATTTCAAACTGGTACAAAAACAATAAGAGACCATAGCGAAATGGTGAGAAAAGCTGCTCCAGGTCAGTACCCAAAAGCAGTTATTTTAAGTTGTTTGGATGCCCGTGTACCAGTTGAAGATGTATTTGATCAAGGGATTGGAGATATTTTTGTAGGTAGAGTTGCTGGCAATTTTATAAATGAAGACCTATTAGGAAGCATGGAGTTTGGCTGTAAGGTAGCAGGTGCAAAATTAATTTTAGTAATGGGACACAAAGATTGTGGTGCAATAAAAGGAGCTATTGATGATGTTAAATTGGGAAACATTACTGCCATGCTTGCTAAAATAAAACCAGCAGTAAAAATGAGCCAAGATTTTAAAGGCGAAAAATCTACGAAAAATGCCGATTTTGTTGAAATCGTCGCAGAAAATAATGTAAAATATTCACTCCAACAAATTCGTGAGAAAAGTCCAATTCTCAAAGAAATGGAAGACAAAAACGAAATTAAAATTATAGGTGCATTTTATAATTTAACAAACGGGAATATTGAATTTATCAAATGAATAAAATCTAAAAAAAACATTCTATTACGCTTATTTTTGTTCGTATGTATTTGATAAAAATTTATACAAAACACTCTATAATAATCCCCTCATTGGAAGGATAGCATATTAATTTTGACTTCCAATTTTAAAACCTCCCAAATGAAAAAAAGCAAACAATTCATCTTAAGTACTTGTATAATGCTTGCTTGTGCTTTATTTACCAGTATTGCTTTTGCCAATAATTACACGGACAATACAATAGCAAATGACAATGAAGCATACTTTTATCCCCAGGTTAAGGTTCTAAACAAAACTCGTTTCACAGCAACAGTGAAAATAACTTATCCTGGCTGTAAGAATGATGAAAATATTGTAATAGCTCCAGGAGGAACGGGATTAGGCAAAACAGGACTTACTCGTGCAGGTTGCTTGGTAACCAAAATAGAAGCAACCTTTGCTGGTAATGGGGCAGCTTCTGTAACCCAAATAACAAACTTCAGTTCAACTGGTACAGGTGCAGATAATTTTGCTATTGCAGAAAATG
>CANFHO010000154.1 GCA_947447005.1 Chitinophagaceae bacterium | reverse complement strand
TTTATCAGCTTTAATTATCTGTCGATATCCGGGATTACCAAATCCAATGTTCCCATGGTTGCCATCAAATCACCGATCTTACTTCCTTCTGCCATGTGACTCAATGCAGAAAGATTAGAGAAACCAGGCGACCTGAATTTAATTCTGTACGGTGTTGTACCGCCTTCACTCACTACATACACACCCAACTCACCACGGGCTGTTTCCACACGCGTATAAAAATCACCCTTCGGAAGTTTCAATACATTTTTAGTCTTACCGACAAAATCACCTTCCGGAATATTGTCGATCAATTGTTCGATGATCTTCACAGATTCATTCATCTCCCTGACGCGAACCATATACCTGGCAAATGAATCGCCTGCGGTTTCAAGTATTTCATCAAACTGAACCTTATCATATACTTCATACGGATAAAGCTTTCGGATGTCGCAGCGAACGCCACTCGCACGTGCAACGGGGCCAGAACATCCAAAGGAGATGGCATCTTCAGCGGAAAGCACACCCACACCTTTCATCCTGCTTTGGAAGATGACGTTGTTGGTAACCAGGTCTTCATATTCAACCACTTTCTTTTTGAATTGGGTGATGAAAGCTTTTACCTTGGTTTGAAATTCTGGATGAATATCATACATCAATCCACCTGGAACAAAATAGTTCATGGTAAGTCTTGCGCCACAAGTGTCTTCCATGATTTCCGTAATCATTTCCCGTTCGCGGAATGCATAGAAAAACGGGGTGAATGCGCCGAGGTCCATTGCCATGGCACCAAGCCATAATTCATGCGAAGCAATACGTGTAAGTTCCGAAAGGATCACACGTATAACCTTGGCACGTTCAGGCACTTCGATCTGCATCCCTTTTTCAGAGATCATCACAGAACCAAGATTATTGATATGGGAGGAGAGGTAGTCCATACGGCTCGTCACATAAATGAATTGCCTGTATGTAAGACTCTCACACATTTTTTCGATAGAGCGATGAATGTAACCCAGATGTGGTTCGATCTTCTTGATTGTTTCTCCATTCAGTGTTACCACCAGGTGAAGAACCCCATGGGTAGCAGGGTGCTGTGGGCCCATGTTAATGACCAGTTCGGATTGCCCATCCTGATTCACTTTTTCGCTTATGATATCCGGCTCGTTGAACATGGCTGATTATAATTTGATCATATTGATAGGGTCTTCAAAATCCTTTTTCAATGGAAATCCAACAAAATCATCTGTCAGGATCAATCTCCGCAAATCAGGATGCCCATTGAATTGCACGCCAAACATTTCGAACACTTCTCGCTCATGAAATTCTGCTGTGCGCCAGATGTCAGAAACGGTGTCGATATTTGGAGAAGTCCCATCCAGATTGGATTTGATAACGATCGTTTGCCTATGATTGGTAGAACTCAGGTGATACACCATGGTAAGATGAGTCTTCCAATCCACACAGGTCAGACAGAATAGATAATTCATTTGAAGATCACCGGACTTTAATGATGTTGCTATATTTTTCCATTGCGCAGCATCCACATTGATGTTGAGCCACTCGCCAGTTTCATCGAATGTTGCTTCCGGTGCGAGGGATGTAATGTATGATTTGATTTGTTCGTTCGTCATGTATAATTCATTTATACAGGTGTCTTGTATTCTTCTCTGATTTGCTCTCTGGTCATGCCCATCTTGATCTTTTCCTGCAAGGCAATCAACGCATGCAACAAAGCCTCAGGGCGGGGCGGACATCCGGGAATATATACATCCACCGGAATAACATGGTCGGCTCCCTTCACCACTGAATACGTATTGTAAAAGAAAGGACCACCACTGATAGCGCAGGCTCCCATGGCAATCACATATTTCGGATCTGCCATTTGATCATAGAGTCGCTTTAACACCGGAGCCATTTTATTCACGATGGTTCCTGCGATGATGATTACGTCGGCCTGACGTGGACTGGCACGAGCCACTTCAAAACCGAAGCGGGAGAAATCATATTTTGCGGAGGCAACCGACATCATTTCGATACCGCAACAGCTGGTGGCAAAAGTCAGTGGCCACAATGAATTTGAGCGGGCCCAATTGATGATGCTATCGAATGTGCTCACAACGATTCCACCACCTGGGGTTTCATGTATGATTCCCGGAAAATCAGATCCTGCCTGTTGTTTCGTATTTAATTCCATTTCAAGGCTCCTTTTTTATGGGCGTACAAGAATCCCATGAACAAGATGAAGATGAAAACAATGATTTCAAATAGTGCGACCATACCGATCCGTTTTACTACTACAGCCCAAGGGTACATGAATACCAATTCAACATCAAAGATGAGGAACAACAAGGCGAAAAGATAATAGCCGACATTGAATTGGTGCCATGGAGAAGTATCTGTTGGGATGCCGCATTCGTAGGGCTGACCCTTTTGAGGATTTTTACTGCCTTTCACAAAAATCTTTCCTACGAGTATACCGCCTGCAGAAAAAGCAAAGGCGGCAACAAGCAAAGCAATCAATGAGACTGGTCCCATATATATTTAAAATTTTGGCACTTTGAATCTACACCATTTTTTTTAGAAAAAGGGAATTCTATCGCGGAGAGTTATCAAATATAATAGGCAAAGAGGCAAGGAGCTTGCCTGCCTAAGGAAGGGCAAAGAGTGAGAAAAGAGAAAGGAGAAAAGAGAAGAACAGTATCATTGGCTTTTATTTTACTACACTTTCCTCCCTCTTTGCCTCATTGCCAAGTTTTCTCAACCAACCCTCGCTAAAACGAAGATTGAAAAGAGAAAAAAATAAAACAGCAATCATTAAATCATTCTTCTCTTTTAGTTCTTCTCTTTTAGTTCTTCTCTTTTAGTTTAAATCAACCACCCCTCACTCGCTCGTGCCTTCGGCACTTCGCTCGGAGCCCCTCCTATCCCAGACAAGCCGCACTTCGTGCGTCTGTCTGGGCAGGAGGGGAAGTTTCTGTTTTATAACTGGAAAAAGTTGGTGTTTTTCTCTTTTCTAAAACTGAGTCATAATTTTAATTTGCTTCATGAACAGGAATAGTAATCTAAAAAATCTCATTCAGTTTAGAAAAGATCTAAGAAACAAAAGCACTGCTGCAGAAGCTGTTTTATGGAGTTATATAAAATCAAGGAAATTGATGGGGAGAAAATTCAGACGTCAACATAGTATTGGAAATTTTATCATGGATTTTTATTGTGCATCTGAAAAGCTTTGTATTGAATTGGATGGGAGTGTTCATTTTTGTAGAATTGGAATGTTTCGGGACAATGAAAAATTTCAATTTTTAAAATCACAGGGTATAAAAGTGATCAGATTTGAAAACAAGTATGTTCATGATGACATAAACTTTGTTTTATCCAAAATAATAGACGAATTCAACTTATCTGAACAAACTTCCCCTCCTGCCCAGACAGACGCACGAAGTGCGGCTCGTCTGGGATAGGAGGGGCTCCGAGCGAGCGCCAAAGGCGCGAGCGAGTGAGGGGTGGTTGAAAAACATAATTAGGCATGGAGGCAAAGAGGCAAGGAGTGAAGCCTATCTTCAAGTAGTGAGGGGTGGTTGAAAATCAGCATTAGGCAAGGAGGCAAAGAGGCAAGGTGTGAAGCCTATCTTCAAGTAATGAGGGGTGGTTAAAAAACATAATTAGGCATGGAGGCAAAGAGGAAAGGTGTGAAGCCTATCTTCAAGTAGTGAGGGGTGGTTGAAAATCAGCATTAGGCAAGG
>CANFHO010000153.1 GCA_947447005.1 Chitinophagaceae bacterium | reverse complement strand
TGATGCTGCGGGCAACAAGTTGAAGAAAACGGTATACGAGAGTTCGATATCGAAGACAACGGTGACCTTATACCATGGCAACATTGTATATCAGAACGACAGTTTACAGTTTGTGTCGAATGAGGAAGGCAGGGCCAGGAAGAACAGCAGTGGTACATTGGTGTATGATTATTTTTTAAAGGATCATCTGGGCAATGTTAGGATGATGATTACCGATGATGAAACAGCTACATCCCCTGTGCTTGAATCAACCAGTTACTATCCCTTTGGGTTGACGATGGCGGGGATAAGTACAAAGTTTCTAAATAAATTACAAAACAGATTGAAGTTTAATGGCGGAAATGAGTTGCAGAGTGTTGAATTTAATGATGGTTCAGGGTTAGAATTATATGATGCTCATTTTAGATTATTAGACCCTCAAATAGGACGATTTATTCAACAAGATGAAATATCAGATGCAAATTGGAATATCAATCCTTATAATTTTGCAATTAACAATCCAATTATTTTTAATGATCCTTTGGGGTTGAAAGAAGGCCCAAGTTTTGTTAAAACTCTTGAAGAAGTAGTAGTATCCGTAAGAAAAAATTACACACATGATCAATTACAAGATATCTATTGGCAACTAAGAGATCAGAATATTTCATTTTTGAGAGTAAAGGATGATAAATTGCGCCATAGATTATACATGTGGGATGGTGTACAAAGACATATGGATAGAGTACATGAATTGACAAGGCAACAAGATATAGTGTTTCTGATGGTGGCTTCTACATTGGTGCCTGCAGGTAATTTGATGAAGCTTAGATATCTTGAGTATGCTGCAGATATATTCAAAATGAAGCGTGCTTTAAGATATACTGCGGGTTTAGTTGATTTGACTAGTCAATTATTTGCCAATAGAGGTGAAATTGGTAAAGTAAATTTGATATCTATAGCGTCTAGTTTTTCTATAAACAATCCGATTTTATCGGCTATTCCTGGATCAGTATTTTCTTTTCAATTTAATACCGGATTCAAAAAAAATAGTCTTTCGAGTCCTGAAGTGTATGAAAATATTATTTTTAGTGCAGCAGGCAATTATTTTGGTTCAAAATCAGGTGAAATATTAGGCCAAATTAGGGATATTAGATTCCCTATTTTTATTGGTGGAGCCATGACTTCATCTTCTATTACAGTGCTACGGGAAATTCCAAATCAAAATCAAAATAAATGATTCAAAATAAACGCTTTTATGTTCATTTGCGTAAAATTGGATATTATATTTTCGTTTTATTTATCATATTGGGTTCAATCCTAGCTCTTCTCAACAGGTATTTATTGAAAACCAATAATGAGGTTACACAAGGTCAAGTTGTTGAAATAAGCTCAGGAGGAAGATACCATCCTGGTCAAATTTGGGTAGACTACACTTTTATTGTAAATGGAATTCAGTGCAAATCTTCCACATTGATTGAGACAATTCAGGTGAACCAAAAGGATCTTGAAAAATATTTTGTCGGTAAAAAATTTCCTGTAATCTATAATCCCCAATTCAGTACTAGTTATAATCCCATATCTGATATGTTGATTTTCCCGGATACGTTTGCTGAGTTTAAAAAAGAATTTCCTGATTCTTTAAAGTGGGTGTTACAATATTATCATCCAGAATGATTCATTATATAGGCATCTTGAATCATTTATAATTATTACATCTATATAAAATTTAGAATAATCAAACATTCCTCTATAAATTCCCAAAGTGAATGTTTGCTTTTCCGGAGAGCACCACCATAGAAATCATCTTGCATGGTGCACGGCAATCGTTCGCAGATTCTGTTGCTCTGAAAATGCCGCACTTTTGTCTTCCTGTTTTCGATATTCTCCAGCTGGAGATACAATTAAACCCAAAATTAACTTGCGATATTATATTGTTCAAAATCGGAGCAACCAACAACAACTCCATGTGAGAGGCTTTTGTTTTTTAGATAGGAGCTTTTTTTTTACGATTTGAAATATTTGAATCAAGGAACTCAAAGACGAGCTCACTATCTTTTGTATCGACCCTTCCATTTTGTAAAAAATGGATTTATAATTGTCTCGAACTAATTAGGAGGTTAATATTTTAAAGTGTTAGGTTCAATAACCTACAATTTCTGCCAGATCTCGCTTTAAATTATTCGAAATCACCCCCTTTTGGGCTACTGATCCCTGGCAATTTGCCGGGGATTTATTTTTTAGCCAGTATTTCAAATAAGGCTTCGTTCAAGAAGAAATTGTCCCTTCCAATTTTCTTTTTTTTCAATATTCCCAGACTGATCAGTGCGTCTAGATATCGAATAGCTGTGCTTCTGCTTATATCAAGTCCTTTTTGTAAGTATTCAATTTTTGTGTAAGGATATTTGAACAGGTTATTCAAGAGATCCTGACTGTATATCTTAGGAAGTTGTTGTTTGATCATTAATTTATAGGCTTGCATCAGTTCCCTAATAGAAGTGATGATATTAATTGAAGCTAAAGAACTTTCTTCGACTCCATTTAATATGTATAATAACCATGGCTCCCAGTTGTTGTCATGCCTTACGGACTGCAAAAGTTTATAGTACTCAGATTTATTTTTGATGATGTAATTGCTTAGATAGAGTATGGGTAGTGTCAATAATTTTTTCTGTACCAAATAAAGTATGTTTATTATTCTTCCGGTTCTTCCATTTCCATCATAAAAAGGGTGTATACTTTCAAATTGATGATGAATGATGGCCATTTTAACCAGAGGATCCAAATTTGACAATTCATCATCGTTAATAAAACTTTCAAGATTCTTCATTAAAGAAACGATCGTTTCATGATCTTGCGGTGGGGTGTAAATTATTTCACCCGTTTTGTCATTCAATAATTTTGTGCCGGGTAATTTTCTGAAACCTGCATTATTCTGTTCGATGGTCTCCTGAATCTTGATGATATGTTGAATAGTTAGTAGATCATTTTTTTTAACAAGGTCATGTCCTTTTTTCAACGCTTGAGCATATTGATGAACTTCCTTGGCTGCAGGGTTAATAAATTGTTGTGTATTGTAATTACTCTGATAAACCTCGTCGATTGTACTGATAATATTTTCTATTGCAGCACTTTCTCTCGCTTCTCTGAGTGTCAGCGTTTCCAATAATATCGTCTGATTCGGAATACTGGTCAGTATACCTTTTAATTCAGCAAGTACTCTGTGTGCGCTTGCCACTTTCCTTAGTACAGCCTTTGTTTCAACATCCATTTTTAGCGGCAGGGGAGTAATATTGATTTGACTCATATTTTCTATATATGATTCAAAAATACCATAATTTGAATCATGTTTATTAAATATGACTCAATTTTCTCTAATTCTGAATGTAGAGGTTGTTTTCAGACCAGCCGTCATTCATAAATGATTACATGAGCCAAATCCTCAGACAGCTGATTCGAAATCACGCCCTCTTGGGCTACCAAAAAGCCAGTCATTTGACTGGCTTTTTGCATTTGAACGGCATATCTCCATCTTTCTTTATATGCTCAGATGCATTCGTTCATTTTCTTGTTTTACATTTTCAAGAGTATTTTCTGAGTATATTTATGTTGGTTATACATTCAAAAATGCCGTCACAGCATCATCTGCATACAACAGCGGAGAGACGTTTACCACTCCACCGAGCTATGGCCCAGGCAAGTACTTTGGTTTTGATCTTGGGTACGACAAACAGGGGAACAATCTGCCTAACGGACAGAGCTATACGGCGAGTCAGTACAATG
>CANFHO010000152.1 GCA_947447005.1 Chitinophagaceae bacterium | reverse complement strand
ATGTAATTGTATACATACCTGCGTTCATCAGAAACCTTGTTTTAGGATGTTCCTTTAAAACCTGATCGAAAGTTACATAAGGTTTACCCTTGCTGTCTTTCCAATACATGTGTATGTCAGAAGAGTTGAAGACTTGTGATCGACAAGATATGACTGCAAATAAGCCAAAGAAAAGCAAGATTGATTTCATAAAAATATATTACCAGGTGTATAAATCATCTGAAGTGAAGGTATATTCCGGCGTATGCAAAACACCTTCTTTTACATGGTACCATGGGCCATCTTCACCTTTTAGAATGTGAATGTCTTGTGCTGGCATATAGCTTTGTGCCAGCATAAATATTTTTTCACCCTTGTTATTTACGGCAACATCCACTACAATTTCTACATGACCTGGAAAACCACCGCGGCAAAAAATATCACCGATTGCTATATCCCGTATGTTTTTTTCTTAACCTCTTTATTTAGTGAGTAGGAGTTACAGAACCTGAAGACATACTCAAGGAATAAAGTCAGGTGACCATGGTCGTAAGGTGGTTTAAACTGCAGTACAGTGCCCTGAACATTTGTGAACTTGATTTTACTGAACTTCCCAGATTGAAAAAGATATTCTGCCCTAAGGCGGATGACAGCGTCAGCACATTGTTGCAGATCCATGTCGCCAACAGACATGTCGATCACTGCAAACTGAGCATCCTGATTGAGTTTCTTTTCGTGGTTGTACAAATAAACTGTCTTATCATTTTTAAGTTTCAGATTTCGGAGGTAGGTGCCAAATCCATCGGTTGAAACTCTTTTATAACCATCTGGTGTAGGAATAGACTTGACAGAAAGCAGCGTGGTAAATAAAATAGCAAGTAGCATGAATGGGTGTTTTGATTAGCGATGCAAAATATTTAGGCAAAGACTTTTCAAATACCAACAAAATCCTAACTAACATTCATTTAACAGAATCTGTTACACCTCAAATACATTCCGGTAAGAAAATCTTAACTAACATTTTTTTAACGCTGTCTAAAATCCCATTAACATTTACTTTTCAAACAGGAAAATACTTTTGGCCCGCAGTCGTTGCAAAACCAAAACACCATTCTTCCCATGATGCATTTATTCACTCAAAAACACTTCATGAAAAACACCATTTTCATTTGTGCATGTATTCTTGCACTTCAAAGTATTTCTTCAAAATCATCTGCACAAACCATTGTATGCAGGCCGTTCGGAATGAGAAACATTAAATGGATTGAATCTGAAAAAGACTATGAGATTGATTCAGTTCCAGTAAAGTATAAAACATATAATCCCAAGGCCTTTATTTCATATGATGAATTCACGCTGATCGATAAGGATACATTACATATCTATTTCGATGAAACTCCTACAGAAACAGAGGACTCGATATCAGTAAAGCGAATATGGGATGAAGTAACAAACGACAAAGGTGAATCACTTTTCGTTTTTCTCTTTTATTATAAGGAAAGCAATATGTACATGTTGCGTGTTCTAAAAAATGAGGATGATACAGGTACCGAGTATTTCATGAATCCATTCAAATTAGACACGATTCCTACAAATCAAGATAGTTCACCCCAGTCTAAAAAACAATCAAAATGATGAACGATATATTCAACCTCTGTGTAAACTTTCTTAATTGGTTGGCAAACGTGACAGGCACATCGTATGTGTTCGTCAATGTAGTGATCTTCTGCTTTATATGGCCTTTATTGACGGTATGGATGGGCTTTAAAATATTGCAGCTATCCAAAAAGGTGAAGCGACTCTCCATGTTGTTGAAAGGAATTGAATTGAAAAAGGATTGACATGATGCGATATTTGATCATCATCGGATTGCAGTTCTTGTTTATTCCTTCCGGGAAAGATAATATCATTCATGGCTGGACGAACTATTCAGAGGCTTATCAGGAAAGTAGAATCAATCGATATTTTAATGGGAGCGATGTAGAGATTGATGTGGTATCCGTTGGTTGTTTTCACTATGATGTATATAAGATGATCATCCATCAAAAAGAAGGGAAGCACTCACTTGAGTTCTATGTCAAAGATGAGAAATGCGACCATAACAATGAATTCTCTGAAGACATGATTCGTCATGCGAAATATCTTCGAACCTATTCACTTACATCAGAAAAGCTGCAACAATTGAAAAAAGCACTGATACCGGATGAGTATTCAAATTCGACGTCCTGTACCTCATGGAGTATCATTAATGGCAGTGACACATTGAAATTGTCGGACTGCAGTGGGAGCGGGAAAATCAGGATGTTTATTGAGAATTTGCAAGCTCATTCCTGATACACCGGAACATATTAAATGATTTTTGCATTTGTATTGCATGTCAATGTGATACAAAATCATAAAATCATCATGTGTATAAATACCTAGGGGAAAGTTTTTCACATGACGCTTTTGGGTGAGCATGCTCATTATTTTCGACGCCTGACCAAAACAAGAAATATGTCGCTTCAATCAAAATTTACTGTGAATCGAGAAGATTTACATGATGCCATCATGTTTTTCAAGCGTATGCTCAAGCGAGAATTTAAAGCTCGCTCATGTAAAATACGGGTGATGCCTGGAGGAATTGAAATTTCCACCAACGAAATTTTCAGGGCGGTGAACTGCATCAGCACAGAGGGTATTTATGAAATCATCATACCGATGCATTTGATTTATGCATATACATATACCGTTACGTCGAAGGTGCTGCATATCTCCATCCGGGATGGGGAGTTTCAATGTGGCACGTCGTTCATGTCTGATGTATCCATTCGGGTTAAAAACTGGAATCCTACTGATCCGTTGGATATCAATCTTGAATATACGAATGCAGAATTTGTAAAAAAGGCCATGGAACAGGGCAACCGATTTGTGATCAATGACCACATTGAGAAAGATTATAAAGCTTCTTTGAACAGAATTGAACGGGATGTTTCCAGTGCTATGATATCCCTCAAGGAATATGGCATCAAGCACCAGGATATACGTGATTTGATTTTCAAAAAAATAATGGAAGCGAAGCGTAAGCGATAAAGGACAGGTGAATCGCCTAGATTTCTGCAAGCTTGTCGAAAAAATTTTGGGGTATCCAATTGTTTGAGCTTTGCAGTAACAAAAAAAACACACATGCACACAAGCACAATGACAAGCGTTCAGGTTTTGGGATTTATCAAGGAACAAGGGATTTGGTATGCGGATCTCCCACAGTTCCTCGAACAAGGCCTCGGCACCAAAGCCAACCTTATGATGGTGGATGGCGCGGATACGTTCCTCGACCTGCTCTCTGGAAACACATCGAAAGTTACACTGAAGATCTCACCTGAACCCTTCAAAGGACAACAAACCTGGATGAAGAAATTCAGGAAGGGATTGAATCAGCAACTACTCGAACTAATTGGACATGCGCCTGTCGATTATGGAGCGTACTATCAGGTGAAAGAACTTCACGGGAAACCACATGACCACCAACTCTGGCTTTGTCCGGTGACAGAATATGTCTTCGGTTCCTACCCCGATGAAATCTACGCAGCCGTTGTCTAACCTATCACCAACCAATTCAATTCATTACACATTAAAGAAAAACATCATGAAAACACAAAAAACCATTTACCACATTTTAGTTGACAAAAGCGGCTCCATGTCGGATTGCATAGACCAAACTATCAATGGATTCAATGAGCAGATCACAAAGATTCGCGAGATGGAAGCAGAGTTTCCGGAACAGGATATGACCATAGGACTTACCACATTTAATACACGGGTGGATCACATGTATTATATGCAACCCGTTTCGGAGGCAT
>CANFHO010000151.1 GCA_947447005.1 Chitinophagaceae bacterium | reverse complement strand
TGAATGTCCCTATCCCAATCCAACAAACTTGGATCAACATCCCAAAACAATCTATCCGATAAATTTTCTAACATGTCTTTAAAAAAATATTGAACGCCTGTTTTCTACCACCCCGTCCACTGTCTCGCTGCGCGAGCCAGTGTCCACCCCTCCTATTCTAGGAGGGGAGTTTTTAAATTTTTCTTGTGACTTGTGACTGGCTGTTCTCCGTGCCCTGTGCCTTGTCCATGGCTGTTACCACCTTCGGTGGCAAGCCTTGTGCCCCTCTTTGCCTCTTTGCCTCCTTGCCTTAATTAGACCCCAAACACTTCCCTCACCCGATCACTGAAGGTCTTTTTACGCTTGCCCAATTCGAAATAACTGGATACATGTTTCTCTCCATAACTGGCATATCCATAGAGTCCATATCCATAATACTTGCCATATGCTGCAGTTGCACGTGCATCATTGATCACAATACTCATATGCGGCAATTTGCTTTCTTTGTACAACTCATCAATCAGATTAACCTCGGCTTTCATGGTATGGTTATGCCTCACCACAAATATGGCAGCATCTGCTTTTTTTCCCAATTCCATGGCATCACTCACCAACCCAATCGGTGCCGTATCCACAATCAATACATCAAATTCATGTTGCAGTTCCTTAAACAATAACTTAACCCTGTCGTTCAGAATCAATTCTGCTGGATTTGGAGGCACCGGTCCGCATGGCAATACATACAGATTGTCGATGTCTGGCACCTTCATAATCACATCTTCCAAGTCTGCATTCTCCATCAAAAAGTTGGTAATCCCTCTTTTCTTACCTTCTTGAACCATCCTCAAATCTTTCATCACACGTGGCTTTCTGATATCGAACTCAAGGATAATGGTCCTCTTTCCCATCAAAGCATGCACAGCTCCAAGATTAATGCTGATGAAGGTTTTACCCTCTCCGCTCACCCCGGATGTTACCAACAACGTATACTTGTCGCGCTTGGTCAATATATACTGCAGGTTGGAACGCAAAATCCTGATTTGCTCTGCTATGAATTCACGGCTGTTCTTTCTCACTACCAAAACTGCATCTTCTGCAGAATGTCCTACCTCGCCTAAAATTGGCGTCCTGGTTATTTTTTCAATATCATCACGTTTACGAACTTTCTCATTCAACAATTCCAACAAGGCAACTATCCCTATTGGAATGGCCAAGGCCACCAGGATCGCGGTGATGTACATGGAACGAGGATTCGGACTCGTTGGTGCTCCATTGGAAAAACCTGGCTCAAGGATCTGTATATTGGAAAGCGTAGAAGCGGAACTGATCGAAGTCTGTATCTTTCGTTGCAACAAGGATGAATAAAAATCTTCCGCTACCTTCTGCTGGCGCGTGATCTCCAACATCTTCCTGGTTTTCTCCGGCATAGATCTTAACTCTGAATTGGCAACCAATTCCGCAGCTTGCATGTTATTCAGATTTGATTTGTAGCCGTCTTTCACCTGGGTAAGAGACAATACCACTTCGTTTCTCAATCGCACCAGGGATCGATCCAGATCCTTGATAATGGGATTGTCCTTCGGTATGGTCTGCAAGGAAATTTCCCGCTGCAATAACATCTTATTGAATTCTGCAACAGCACCACTCACGCCCGGGTCTGTAAAACCAAGTGCCAGCGGTATGCTCTTCTGGGCATTCTTTGGATCCTTCACATAGTTGATCAACAGATCCATCATCTTCACCTTCACCCCCTGATCCTGCAACTCTTTGTTGGCCTGTTGCATTTGTGAATAATATAAACCCGACTGTTGATCAAAACCTATTACTTTATTGGCTTCTTTGAAATTCTGTAGATTAGATTCTACATCGTTTAACTCGGTTTTTGCTTGTGTAAGTTGGTTGTCAATGAAAGCCAATGCACTTGCACTCGATTCACGCTTATCATTCAGACTGTATTCCTGATATGCACGCAAAAATCCATTGACCACATCTTCTGCCACATTAGGGTTCTCGCTGTAATACACAAAGTTCAATACATTGGAACTCTTGGTTACCGTTGCTGCCTGGATTGATCCTGCCAATCCCCTGGCCAGGTCTGATTCTGGCGTCCAGGTGCAAATGAAAGACACTTGCGGTGTAAACTCTCCACTGTTTGGCATCACTACAAAACTTCCAAGCTGATTCTGAAAAACATCTCCAAACTTCACATGTTTATTGTCACGGTTCACCATGAAGGTCCTATCGTCGAAAAGTGTGATCTCCATTGAAAATCCATGCGCTGAATCTGCGATGGAAAGAATCTGCAAACGAATCGGACTCGAAGGATTGTGAATCAAGGTGTTTCGTACATCGCCTTTGTAATAATAGCTTTGCTGTAATCCGGTTTCCTTCACTACCAATCTAGCCAATGCCGTGGAACGGATCAACTCGATCTGATCATCCATAGTTCGCGAGTTCACCTGCGTCGCCACGATGTCTCCCAATTTATCGCCACCTGCTACAGCAGCTGATCCAGCTTGTTTGTCGATCTTGATCAGCACCTTTCCGTTGGCAACGTACACAGGACTGATATATCGTAACTTGGTATAAGTATAGGCAACAGAGAGTGCTACTGTTACCAACAACCAAGGCACCAAAAACAGGTACTTGAGCAGGAACTGCCTCAGACTAAACTGAGGTGCAATGGGATTACCGAATTGTTCCATGAAATGTGTTTATGATAAAAATTATTTGAATAGGTTTATCAACAGGCTTATACCCGTCAATAAACTCATGTATACACTTATATTTCGCAGATAGGTTTGGTCTTGTCCTGCAGCCTTCTGCTTTCGCATATCCACCATCACCATATCGTTTTGTTGCAGGTAATAATAAGGAGAGTTGAATACATCCGTACTCAACAAATTGATCCTTCCGAATTCGCGCTTTCCATTGTTCTCACGAATGACAAGAATGTTTTCACGTTTTCCATAAAACGTCAGATCACCGGCAGCTGTTAATGCTTCGAAAATATTGAGGTTATTCTTCTCCAATGGAAATACACCAGGACTTGCCACTTCTCCAAAAACAGTAAACTTGAGGTTGGTGAATTTTACTTCGTAATATGGGTTCACCAACAGGGTATCTTTCAATCGTGTATCGAGCAATCCTTTGATGCCTTCGCGTGTCAAACCTTCTACATGCATTAACCCGAGTTTCGGAAAAAAGATATCACCATTTTTATCAACTTCATAATGCGCACCACCAGCTGTATTCATGTTCATCGCACCTTGCTGATTGTTGTTGGCACTAACCCCAACACCGGTAGCCAAAGAAGCGCCATTGTACAATGCACTTGCAGCAGCGTTTTCGCTGAACACCGTGATAGAAATCTGATCACCCTTTTGCGCCTTCTGTTCAGGAACTTTAAAGTTTGAATACTTCACGGAATCAATCGAACCCTGTAAATACTGAAGTTGTTTGTATGAAGTGCAGGAGGAAAGTTGAAAGTTGAGGGTTGAGAGTAATAATGCATAAAAGCAGAAGTATCTTACTTGTGTAAACAGCATTGAGTCATGCGCTTTTATCTTAACCCTATTTATTATATTCATTTGTAACAATCTTTACACTTTTATAACTTTCAACTCTCAACCTTCAACCCTCAACTCTCAACCTTCAACCCTCAACAAACTTCTCTTATCAAACTTCGCCGTCAACTTAAACCCAAGACTATCCACATAGACTTCCACTTGATTCTTGCTCAGCACACGAATAACTCTTCCTGTTTTTCCCATCATCACTCCAGACTGTATCATCACTTCATCAGCGGGTTTCACATCAATACTTGAAACCTCCACATCATCGTATTCAGAGAGAAATTTTTTGATATCAATGATTTCCTGATCTTTCACCACAGCAGGCTTGCCGTTCCAGTACACATAATTTAGGAT
>CANFHO010000150.1 GCA_947447005.1 Chitinophagaceae bacterium | reverse complement strand
GCCGGAATAGTGAAAAAGTGGAGTTGTGGAAAAGTGGAGTTTCATCAGCCCCGAAGGGGCTTGATGAATGTTGCCGTCGGCTTTAGCCGACGGATTATTGCACACTGTTCATTGAAATACATCAATATCAAATCTGTAACTTTATAAAAACAGGTATATGTCACTTAAAATAAAAGCACTACTCAATTTACTTGGAGTTGCAGGAGTCATCACCGTAAACGCGCTTGCCAATATCCTGCCGATCAATGGATATAACACAGGACAAATCTCAGGGTTCTATCCAAATTATTTTGTTCCTGCCGGATTCACTTTCAGTATCTGGAGTATTATCTATATCCTCATCATTGGCTATACCGTAACATCTTTTATTGCACTACGTAAAAATGCAGGTACTGTCCTCATACAATTTTATGAATCCTCTTCATGGCTTTTTTTGATGACTTCCATCCTCAATATTTCATGGATCTTGGCATGGCATTATCTTAATCTGGCATTATCCGTAATTCTCATGATTGCCTTTTTAGTTTGCTTAATCATGCTCTATCTCAAGATTCATCCGTTGAAACTAGAGCTTCCTTTTAAACATCGCCTCTTCACACACCATACCATGGTGGTATATCTGGCCTGGATTTCAGTTGCAACCATCGCAAATTTCACTGCATTATTCGTAGGTCTCGGTTGGCAGGGGAGTCCGCTGGAAGGAACTACCTGGAGCATTGCCATGATGGTCATAGCACTTCTCATCGGCATCATCATGGTAGGAAAACGCAAAGAACCAGCCTTTGGCTTTGTGCTAAGCTGGGCGTTTTATGGTATCTATTCGAATCAAATCAAGGAGGCAAGGTCAGTGGGTATTGCTGCTGCTTTGGCTGCGAGCTTTCTTTTGGCATTGACCATAACGATTTTGATAAAGATCAAAAAAGCAAAAGCATAACCTGAATGCTTTCACTATTTTTGTGCTATGAAGATCAGTAGCACATGTATTGAAGTGTTCCAAAAATCGGTGAGCGATTACCATCAACACAATGATGTAGATACGCCTGCTCAAAATCCCTATGAAAAGGGACAATTGGAATACCTTTTCTATTGGAAGAATTACATAGATACCGTTCAATGGCACCTGGAAGATATTGTTCGTGATCCAAATATAGATCCTGAAAAAGGGATAGAACTGAAAAGACGTATCGACAAGTCCAATCAGGAAAGAACAGATGTCGTGGAACACATTGACGACTATTTTCTTCAGTTGTATAAAGATGTGGCAGCTGCAATTGGCGCTACAGTCAATACAGAGAGCCCTGCATGGGCCATCGACCGTCTCTCCATTCTGATGCTCAAGATTTGGCATATGCGCGAGGAAGTGGAGCGCAAGGAGGCTTCTGAAGAACATATCCAGAAATGTCAGATGCGTTTGAATATTCTGAATGAGCAATTGGTTGATTTGTCAACTTCTATTGACGAACTTTTGGCTGATATTGAAGCAGGAAACAAAAAAATGAAAGTGTACAGGCAAATGAAAATGTACAATGACCCATCTCTCAACCCCATCCTGTACAACCTGAAAAAATGACGAAAATCGAAATCATACCCACCAATACCATTTTGGTTATTCGGTTTTCTGCCTTGGGTGATGTAGCCATGACAGTTCCAGTAGTAAAGGCTTTCCTGGAAGCACATCCAGAGAAAAAGATTCTGATGCTTAGCAATCAGGATTTCGCAGGACTCTTCGAAGAAATTGATCGATTGCAGTTCATTGGTGCTGATTTTAAGAAAGAACATACAGGCTTGCTTGGGATATTCAGGCTTTTCAGGTTGTTGAAAAATCAGTATGCATTTGATGAAGTAGCCGATCTACATCATGTGCTTCGCACGATTATCTTGCGCACCTTATTTAAGTTCAACAAAAAAAAGGTAGCCTATATCGATAAAGGTCGGTTTGAAAAAATTGCCCTTACCCGAAAAGAACAAAAGATTTATAGACCACTTCCTCATACTACGGAGAGGTATAGGAAGGTTTTAGATGCATTGATAGATAGGAGAAACGGAGAAACGGAGAAACGGGAAAGCAAGATTAATTCCTCAACCTCCTCAACCTCCTCAACCTCCTCAACCTCCTCAACCTCCTCAACCTCCCTCAACCTCCCTCAACCTCTCTCAACTTCCCTCCATATCGGCATTGCCCCCTTCGCAAAGCACGAGCCGAAAATGTACAACCTGGATAACACGATGGAAATTGTGAAACGATTGGGTGAAGCAGGTCATACCATTACCCTATTTGGTGGTGGTGGAGCCGAAAAAAGGATCATCGATGATTGGGTAAGGAAATTTTCTCATGTTCATGCAGTCCCTACAGGCATCGGTTTAAAAGGAGAGATCGAACTCATGCGTGGATTGAATCTGATGATATCAATGGATTCTGCAAATATGCATTTGGCGTCACTGGCAGGAATACGCGTGGTATCCATTTGGGGCGCAACACATCCCTATGCTGGCTTCTATGGATACAACCAAAATCCTTTGGATGCAGTGCAAATAAGCTTGCCATGCAGACCATGCTCTGTATTTGGCAACAAACCTTGCTGGAGAGGAGATCATGCATGTATGCAGCAAATCTCTGTGGATATGATAATAGAGAAGTTAGGCGCTAGGGGTTAGGAGTTAGTAATGATACAAGATAAAGTCTAGCCCCTAACTCCTAACCCCTAACACCTTCTCCGCCAACTCCATATGAACGGGTTGGATGAAATATTCAAAACTGCGTTTGTCGAATTCTGAACGTTGCTTATCAATGACGAGCTTCTTATCACTGTGCAATATGCCAAGCTTTGAATTAATAGATGTGATAATATCACTGCGTAAACGCTTCTGAATTTCTGAACTTCTATTTGATACCCCAATAACCCGGTTAATTTCATCAATGGATGTAAAGCGTTCATCCGCACTGTGTTCAAACAACAATTTCAATAAAAGCTTTTCTCTTTCATCAAGTAAATTCACGATCCTTGAAGAACGGAAATTATTTTGATGGACTACATTTTCTGTTTCTATATACGAATCGATTACGGGAGTAGCATCAACATGTTTGTTAACGGGAGAGACTTTTTGTTTGCGAAATTTCCAGAATAAGAAGCTTGAAAGCATTGATAATACTACAATAATGACCCATTCAGCCTTTGGTGATGGCAAAGTAAAAGACTCAGCATTTTCTTTTTTATAAAATTGCATGCCTGTATCTATCAGATCATTTCTGGACAAGGCAATTGAATCAAATCGGCCTTTCTGTGTTCCAATAAATAAGGTTGAGTCAATGCAATAAGCTATGGATATGATATTGTCTTTGGTTGAAGTTCCGGTTAAGGCCAATAGATTTTGAAAAACCTCATTATTCACTTCATAAATCTTGTTTTCATGAATATTGATGATGTATTTGAATGAAGTAAGTGAGCCCCATGGTGTTTGAGCAATGATATGCGTGGCAAACTCACTTCGTCCCAAGCACTCCCATTTGCCTGATTTTATATCTAATGAATATATCCTGTTACCGTAAACACTATCTCGGTTTTCTTTTAAACCCGCATCGTGTTTAAAAGGATAGGTTTTGATATACAGTTTCTTTTGAAGTGTATCTATGTAATAGTATCTGTCGTTTAAAAAAGCAAAAGAACTATATACTGTTTCAGAGAGGGGAGCGGCAACCCATTCTCTGCTACGTAAATTAAACACCCTCAGATTGCCATTGGTGTTCCAAAAACCATGACCTCCATAGGAGTAAAAAGTAGAATCGAGGTAAAACGCAACAGAATTGAAATTATAACCCAAAAACACGGTGGAATCTATTCTTTTCCAGCTGTATGCACTCTTTAATTGTTCTAATTGATAAATTCTACCTGTTCCTTGCGGTAAAACAAACAAATTATCCTTGGTTTTTATGATTTCCTGTCCTGAACTATAATAATTCGGGGGTAAATCAGTAAAAGGGATGATTCTTTCAGCGTCCATGCGAAAAACGAGAACAGGGGTCTTCGTATCTACCAATTTTTGTAAAATTGGAGGTAGTTTTTGGGCGTTGGAAATTAGTCCGTAACCAATTAGGGATAAGAGAAAAAATATCTGTTTTATCATTTGCAAGGGCAATATGCATATATGC
>CANFHO010000149.1 GCA_947447005.1 Chitinophagaceae bacterium | reverse complement strand
TGCATCAGTACACCCGATACCGCAAGTATCGCACCTGTGATCATGCAAAGCAATACTCTGGGCAATCGGAGTTTCAGGAATACACCTTCGTGAATCGATGCCTGATCTTCACCATTAAAAAAATGTTTCAATGATGAAATCATTTCCGTTGGTAAAATAGCAACAGCACCCCATCCGATTGCTGCAATCATGGTGATCAGCAACAAAACAGACAAGGTGATGAATACGCTATGTTTATTTCTTGCTTGCATCCGGATGAATCAGGTCCATGAGTTTAATGATGTTTTCACCGCTGCGGGGACCGAAGTACACCAGATCGTGTTCTTCAAATCGAACTATGCGTTTGTTTTTGCCCGCATTGGTCAATGACACACCCGGAACATCTGTAATAAATTTATCCATGCTTCCCATTTGGTCATAACCAAAGTCGGTTGCAATGATGATATCCGGATTTGCTTCTGCCACTGCTTCGGCACTGATTTGTCTTGCACCTTTTGCGTCATAATGGGTAACTTTTCCGCCAGCCAACTCAATCATTTTATCACCAGGCCCTTTTCTTCCACTCATCACGAAGTATATATTGCTTGCTCTTCCGAAATGAATGATCATCACGGTTGGTGTATCCTTGATATTCTTTTGTTTTAGCGCATCTATTGCTTTTGCGATATCTGCATCCAGTTTTTTATTGAGTGAATCTGCTTTTGCTGCTTCGCCAAAAAAAGTACCAAGCGCTGTCATCAGTAATTTAGCACTATCAATTGTATTGGCTCCACCAAATGCTTTGATGTTCAGACCTGCATCTGTAATCTGAGGAAGCACTGTTTCTGGTCCGATATCGTTGCTATGAATGACGAGGTCTGGCTCCATAGCAATGATACTTTCAGGACTTAATGCTCTGTGATATCCAACGGTTTTTAATAGCTTGGCGCTATCAGGATAGGTGCTGCTTAGATCCACTGCCACCAGGTTATGCCCCTTGCCTAAAGCAAAAACCATTTCAGTGAGATGCTTTGAAAGGGAAACAATTCGTTGATCTTTTGTACCATCCTTTTCCTTGTTTCCAAACCTTCCACAAGAAGTGAATACGAGTCCTAATGCAATAAAGTATAATAGTTTTTTCATGACAATGATTTAAAAAGGGGAGCAAAGCTCCCCATGAATTTAGAATTTATATTTGAGTTGAAGTGACCCAAAACAATTTGCTCTGGTTGGTGCAGGAACATAGGCATCGGGAAGTTGGTTCGCAAACACCATGGTAAAGTATTTGGTGTTGGTGATATTGTTTACACCCCAAGATGCATCAAGAGAAAAATGTTTTCCAAGATCTTGTTGGAATCCAATCTTGCCATTCAACAGGTTATATGATTTAGTATAAAAATCATTCAAAGAAGTGATTGGCATCTTATCCCTGTAGTTGTAAGTCATGTTCATATAGAAACCGCCGGCAAGAGATACATCAAATCCTGCATTCACCACATATTTTGCAACAGCAGCTACTTGTTTGTTGCTATAGTTTTCTGTGAGTACAACAGATTTTTGGATGGTGAAGTTATCACCGTATGTAAAGTTGGAAACCGTCAGGTTAGCAAAAGGACGAACAAATCGGAAGAATCCATCATTGGACTCATACGCAATGAATCTGATATTCGTTTCCAGCCCTTTGTGAATCTGTTTGCCACCATTTACAACATAGGTATAGAGGGTTGTTGTAGGTGAAAGTGGCGAAGAAACTGAAATGGCTGTCATCTTGTTTTGGAAAATAGTATTGAACCAAATCAATTCATAGGATAATTTGCTGTTGAACAATTGTCCCCTATTTCCTATTTCAAATTGCGTTCCGATTTCTGGTTTCAATACTTCATTCAGGCTACCATTTGCAGGCGTAGGTGGTGTAGTGGCTACAGCTGGTGTGGTAATGTAGAAGTAAGAGGTAAGCGGAGCCTTGTAACCTTTGCTATAGTTTGCAAACAGGGATATTTTTTTATTGAATACTTTATTGATGGCAAAATGGGGAGACACCATATTGTTATATGTCTTATCAAAAACAGAAGGCTTGGTTGCCAGTGCGGTGTTGAAGCGATCATTCAACGTGAGACCAAGTCTGCTTGAACCCAACCCCGCTGTAATTGAAAGATCTGTAGGAAGCCCCAGTGTCCATTCAGTAAACATGGATGTTGTTCTGGCAACGGTATAGACATTTGATGTAGCTGTATTGATTACCCAGTAAGGGTTCACACCAAGCGTCCATGATGTTGCAGCATCATTTGGACTTTGCTTCATGCTATATCCAATTGTATTTGCAATTTGTTTTTGAGATTCGATCCCTGTTACTCCACCCAATGTAATATTATCTGAAAGATTGAATTTTGTATTGAATACAGAACGATATCCAACATTCATGGCACCTTTATCCGTCCAACCAGCAGCAGAACTCACATTGCTGTTAAACGCAGTTCCGAAAACGGTCGTGTTGTTATTGATAAATTTATTGAAAATGTATGTTTGTCCAATTCCTGCACGATATTTAATTACATTGCTGTGACCATTTCTTTTGATATAATCAGGGTTTCCTGAATAATCATTTGTTTCATACTGTGTAATTGTCAATTCTCCCGCACGTTCATCGTAGCTATCGCTGTAACCAAAATAGGTATTGATGGTTTGTTTTTCGCTTGGTTGAAAATCACCTATCACGTTTACGAATTTCTTTTCTGATTTGTTGTGAAGGGTGAAACCATCCGATTTTTGGGTTCCGTAATTAACAAGAAATGAAGAACGTTCACCAGCAGTTTGCAGCGTGGTTGTTTTTCTTCTTAGTCCATAATTTCCGGAAAGTGTTTGATATGAAAGCGACGTTTTTCCTTTTTCTGGTTTGATGCTTGTAAGGTTTACTGCACCTGCAATAGCCAAACCATAGAGTGCTCCTGCAGGCCCCTTGGTTACTTCCACATTTTGGAGAGATGCAAAATCAATATCATCAAACGTAGTGATTCCTTCAGCATCTGTAATAGCAATCCCATTTAGATAAACCTTATATCCTTGTCCGTCGAAATTACTGCTCAAACCTCTCGTACCGCGTGTACCATTTCCATATCCGCGGATGTTGAGTTGTTGTCCACCACCAACTGATCTTCTGTTCATGGAAACACCTGTAATATTGGTTTGAATAGCATCATCCAAAAACAGTCCATTGCCTCTGTTCAATTCAGTCTTACCAATTTTGGTGATGGAAGCAGGTTGAAATAGCAGTGATTTATTCAAGCTGGAAGTAGTGCTCACTTCAATATTTTCAAGAGTTGTTTCATCTTGCATCAACATGATCTTTTCAGAGATCTGACAATTTGAAATATTGATGGATACTGATTTGTAGCCTATGAATGAAATATTGATTTTTCCTTCAGCACAAGCGATGCTAAACTTTCCATCTTTTCCGGAAACGGTTTTATTTACACCCAAACTGATGGTTGCACCCGACAATGGTTGCTGTGTAGATGCATCATATACTGTTGAACTTATTTTGTTTTGAGCAAACACCGCGACACAGCTCATAGCAAGCACAAAAAACAATAGGAGTTTTGTTTTCATATAAAAATAGTTTTCCCTAATGGGTTAAAAAAATGAATGAATACCTTCTGAATTAGAAGTTGAAAAAGGTTGATTTTTATATCAACACTGTGGAGGTGGAATGAGTATATCAGAAATGAAGAAGCTATGTACTTTTTCATTCAAAATATGATAAGTGAAAACTGGAATGGTCATTGAAATCGATTCTGATGTGTTCAGCAATGTGAAAAGCGATTGTTGAAATTTAATTTCAATTCCATTACCTTTTTTATGTTGGTTATTTTCCTGTTGATTGCGAATGATATTTCCAAACTGATTGAGTACTTCAGATTCTTTTTTGTCGTTAACAACAAAATATAGTTTTTCACCATTGATGATACTGGTTTTTACCACATCATACATGTTGTTGTTCAGATAAAATTCTTTTCCTTCTTCTTCCCAATCAATCTCTTTGCTGTCTTTTATTTTTTCAAGAGAAGATTCGGGAAGCATGCTGAAGGCGAGTTCCTTTTGTTCTTCTCTTATGATTATTTGTTGGATCATATAGATGGCTTGATAGCCAATCTGACTGAAGAACATGAGGGATAAAAATAATATGGAGATGGGTTTCTTCACGAATGGATGCAAGTTAAATAGAAATTGGGGAAACGG
>CANFHO010000148.1 GCA_947447005.1 Chitinophagaceae bacterium | reverse complement strand
AGTTCCTTTTGTTCTTCTCTTATGATTATTTGTTGGATCATATAGATGGCTTGATAGCCAATCTGACTGAAGAACATGAGGGATAAAAATAATATGGAGATGGGTTTCTTCACGAATGGATGCAAGTTAAATAGAAATTGGGGAAACGGGGAAACGGGGAATCGGAGAAACGGTGAAATGGAGAAACGGGGAATCGGAGAAACGGTGACCGAGGAATTATACTTTATAACTTAAGTCTTAAATCTATTGAGTATTATACCATACCCCCCGTTTCTCCGTTTCTCCATTTCACCGTTTCCCCGTTTCTCCGTTTCTCCATTTCTCCGTTTCTCCATTTCACCGTTTCTCCATTTCCCCATTTCTCCGTTTCCCCGATTCTCCGTTTCTCCATTTCCCCGTTTCTCCAATTCCCCCCTACTGCTGTTGCTGCCCGGCGAAGGTGGAGAATAGTTCTATCTTGATCTCTTCTTCATCTGATTTGACTTGTTTTTCCATTTGAACACGGGTGGTTTCTTCAAAGAATTGACCATCTTCATATCCAACGGAAACAAATACAAACAAGTCTTGTTTGGATGGTCCTTTGAATGTTCCCTTTACTGGAGTACAGTCCCTGAAATTCCTTCCCACGGCGAGTTTCACGTGGTTGTTGCTTACCCATACATTGTTGGTTGGGTCAATGCCCATCCATCCGAATTCAGGAATCCAGGCTTCCACCCATGCGTGGGTGGCGCCTTCGCCGCGCATACCGTTTTTATTGGGACAAATATACCCGCTTACATATCTGCAGGGGATGTTGAGTGTTCTGAGGATTTGCAAGAGCACATGAGCAAAATCCTGGCATACCCCTTCTTTGTGTGTGAGAATTTCATCAACCGTTGTTTCAATGGTGGTAATTCCTTTGGTATACGTGAAATGTTTGAAGATGTATTCACTGCTTTCACCAACGATTTGAGCAATAGATTTTTGTTCATGGAAAATAGATGAACAGATTTCATCTATTGTTGCTTGTCTTTCAATGATGTTTGATGTCATCAATTCTATTAACTGTAATTGATTTTGTGTTTCATTTTTAAGTTTATCAAAACCTCCGATGTACTGCAAGTGAAGATCTGGCTGCATGGTAGTTCGAATGATCAATTTACTTTCAATGGTAAGTTCCTGATGTGGTTCCAGAATGTTGAAAGATCCTGTTTTATTGCCCCAATAATCATTAAACACATGTACATCGGGTTGATCAGTAATAATAAGATCGTGTTGAAGAAGTTCTTGTTCCTTACATTGAAAAGGAAAGATCCTTATTTCATTCATGCTTTCAGAAACGGATCTATCGTATTGATATTTGGTGATATGATGAATTTTGAAAACGGCCATGTTGATACTTAAGAATATGAGAAAAAGATTTGACTGAACGATTTGCTGAAGTTGATGAGCTCATTTCTTGTTTCACCCAAAAAATTGGATAATCCATTTTTTCTGATCCATTCAAAATCTGCAAATTCAACACTGCTATTCAAACGTCCAAATTGTTTGAGCAATGCACTTTTACCTTTTGGATCATTTTCATTGACAACTTCTTCCAGATATTTGCCCAGTCTGGTCATCGAATAATTGATTGAATGGGGGAAATTTCTGTTAAAAATTACCTGATGTGCAACATTGTGATTGATTTCATTGCTTCGATAATTTTTCAGATGAAACTCATATCCAGAAAGTGAAAACAAAAGGTTTCGCCAAAATAATATATCCATATTTTCTTCCAGGTTATAATCAACCTTTTTGAAAATATTGTCTGTTATTTCTATGGTGATTAAACATCTTTCCAGGTATTTACCCATATTCATGAAATTCCATCCCATACCCCGCGGCATCGTACAATCTGTGATTCCGGTATATAGCAAACAGTTCTTCAACAGATTTTCCATCATTGGCAACTGCTCACTGCCTTTTATCTGTTTTGCAACTTTAGGGTTGTTGATGGTATGATACATAAGATTGACCTGTTCCCAAACTTCTTTGGTGATATGGTCTTGCATACCCCTGGCATTTTCGCGGGCCCTGTTCAGGATCACTTTCAATGAATTCAGATTCTTTGGGTCCAGCATCACATGCTGCAATATATCATTGGGTTTCTTTTCAAGATCAGCAATATGTGCATGATCAAGGAAAGTGAATAATTCAAGGAGTGGTTCCCAGCTGTTATGTCCATAAGGACTCTTGTCTAATGACAAAACATAGCTGGTATGCATGGTACGTAATATGCTTTCTGATCTTTCCAGATATCGGTTCAACCAATACATCGAGTCTGCGATTCTACTAAGCATGTTGGTGTTGGTTTAAGTATTTTATTCCGTTGTTTAATCGATGATCCATGTGTCCTTGCTTCCACCCCCTTGGGAGGAATTCACTACCAGCGATCCTTCTCTTAGTGCTACACGGGTTAATCCTCCGGGTACAATTTCAATCCCTGATGGTCCACACAGCGCATAGGGTCTGAGGTCCACATGCCTTGCCTGAATTTTTCCATCAATAAAACACGGTACTGTTGAGAGTTTGATGATGGGTTGGGCAATGAATTCTCTTGGGTTTTCATTCACTTTCACTTTGAAGTCTTCAATTTCTTTTTCACTTGCGCTGTTTCCCATGAGCATTCCATAGCCACCAGATTGGTTGGTACGTTTTAATACCATGTTCGTGATGTTCTTGAAAACATATTCACGTGCTTCTTCATCACTCATTTGGTAGGTAGGTACGTTCGGTAAAATGGGATCTTCGTTCAGGTAGTATTTAATCATATCTGGCACATAGGCATATACTGCCTTGTCATCTGCCACACCATTTCCAACGGCGTTTACGATGGCCACATTTCCTTTTCTGTATGCTCCTATCAAACCTGGTACACCCAGAACACTATCTGGTTTAAACGTCAATGGGTCAAGGAATTCATCATCTACTCTTCTGTATATCACATCCACCTGACTAAGTCCCCGGGTGGTTTTCATATACACCTTATGGTTGTTGATAACCAAATCAGATCCTTCAACCAATGGAACGCCCATTTGACGGGCTAAAAAGGTATGTTCATAGTAGGCTGAGTTGAAAACACCGGGGGTAAGAATGACCGCTACAGGAAATTTAACTGGCCTGGGTGAAAGCGATAAAAGGATATTGTGCAATAACAATGGATAATTGTTTACCATTCTCACATGGTTATTGCTGATCAGGTCCGGGAAAAGACGCTTTGTAACTTCCCTGTTTTCCAGCATATAGGATACGCCTGATGGCGTTCGCAGGTTGTCTTCCAGGATATAGAAAGTACCATTATCTCCCCTGATCAGGTCGATACCTGAAATATGAACATAGAGATCATATGGCACGTTGATGCCAAAAACCTCCCTGGTAAAATGCGGACAAGATGCAATGAGGGATGCGGGTATGATACCGTCTTTGATAATCTGTTGGTCGTGATAGATGTCTTTTAGAAATAGGTTCAACGCACGGAGTCGTTGTTTGATCCCAGATTCTACATGTGACCATTCAGCCGATGTGATGATACGGGGGATGATATCGAAAGGGAAAATTCTTTCAATGCCGGCATCATCACTATATACCGTGAATGTGATTCCCTGGTTCATGAAAAGCTCGCTCGCCTGGATATCTTTCTGTCTGAGTTGGTCCACAGAAAGTTGTCCGATTGATTCAAAAAGCTTTTTGTATGGGTCGCGCACGGATTCACTTCCCATCATTTCATCCCATGAAATGCCCTTAGAATAATTGGTTAGTAGTTCAAAGGTGGTCATGTAGTTCTTTTTTAAAACACAAAATGGTTGCTGGTCCAGGATTAGTAGACAAACAACCATTGGTAATGAAGATAGGAAAAATAAGTGATAAGGCAAGGAGGCAGGGAGGCAAAGAGTTTTTATCTCTTTGCCTAAAAATTTTCATTATACGTTCAACACTAAAGTAATGACTACCTTTATTGCTATGTGTCGTTTGAAATATTTTTTCTTCTTTATTTTTCTTTATGCTTGTTCTCCAGTGATTGTTTCTGTAAAACAGGATGTGGCTACATTGTCATTGGAAGAAATGGAAAATCCGTATAAGCTGGAAACAAAAAAAAGGAACGATAGCAATTATACAGCATTGACGAGAAGCAGTGGTATGTACAGAATTGGCGAGTATCAGATTGATATGTCGAAGTTCAAAGATGTGAAATCAGTGGATCGAAAATATAGTTTTGCAACCGGACTCACATATGTAGCACTCATACGGGT
>CANFHO010000147.1 GCA_947447005.1 Chitinophagaceae bacterium | reverse complement strand
TGCAAGGTCCATTTCAGGGGCATATGCAGATTTGAGGATTTTAATTAGATCAGCGGCAAATGGCAGATGCGCAAGCTCTGATTCAATCTGTGAAATCAATGATGAAAGCTGACTGTCTGGATGCATTCGACCTACAGCACCTGTTTGATCCGTATGCCATCTGTATAACTTACCATTGATTCTGAAACGCGATAATTCATCCAGATCATTGTCTTCGCTACCTATATAAAACACAGGTACAAAGTCTTTATCTGGAAATGAGTCTTTTAGCTTTTGGCACAATACAATGGCATGTGCGGTTTTGTATATGAAATAAAGATACCCGGTAAAAATATTGGGCTGATGGGCAGTACATACGGTAAAGCAGTTTTCGTTGCGCAATCGATGGATATTTTGCAACTGGATTTCAGATGCCCCCATGTTGGCATATGCCTTGGTAAAGACATCTGCTATGAGATTTCGATCTGTAGGAAAATGTTTTCTTTCCTCCATGGAAAGTTGCACACCTTGCAGGTCAGGAAAGTGATTATAAAAAGGTTCTATTTTATGGTCTTTATTCAGATAGTCTCCAATCAGGCTTGAAAATTTCCCTGTTTGAGCATATGATAAATATGTAGCGTTGGACCTCACTTATGTAATTTACAAATTAAGCTTTCAATTGTTCAGAAATCAGGCAACCACATCACCTTCAAGATCATAATCATATGCCTTGTTGATTAAAACATGTACAAATTGTCCTGGCTTTAGAGGTTTAGTTGAATGAATGATTACTTCGTTATCCACTTCCACACTGTCAAATTCAGTTCTTCCTATATATCGTCCTGCTTCCTTTTTGTCAACTACAACTTTATATGTTTTACCAATATGGGATTGATTTTTCTCAAAGCTGATTTCTTGTTGAAACTCAATAATTTCCTGTGCGCGTGCTTCTTTTTCTTCGGAAGAAAGTGTGTCTTCCAATTCGTAAGCACTTGTATCTTCTTCGTGAGAGTAGGTGAAGATTCCAACTCGTTCAAACTTCATTTCGGCAAGAAACTCTTTTAGCTCCTCTACGTCCTCTCTTGTTTCACCAGGAAATCCGGCAATCAAAGTTGTTCTCAAGCAGATGCCGGGAATTTTTTCACGAATATCGGCAACCAGATCTTTCATTTCCTGCTTTGTGATTTGACGCTTCATGGCTGTTAACATCTTGTCACTCGCATGTTGCAGAGGCATATCTAGGTAATTGCAGATATTGGGATATTGCTTCATTACATCGATAATCTCCATGGGAAATTTTGATGGGTATGCGTAATGTAATCTTATCCATTCTATGCCAGGAACCTGGGCCAACTGAGCCATCAATTCAGGTAGCATTCTTTTTTTATAGATATCCAATCCATAATAAGTAAGTTCCTGTGCAATCAACATAATTTCTTTGACTCCCATTCCAACCAAACGCTTTGCTTCGTCAATCAGGGTTTCAATTGGCTTGCTCACATGTGTTCCTCTCATTAATGGAATTGCACAAAAGGAGCATGTTCTATTGCACCCTTCACTGATTTTCATATAGGCATAATGAGCAGGTGTTGCCAACAACCTTTCTCCCAATAATTCTTTCTTATAATCTGCATTCAAGACTGCCAACAAAGCTGGCAACTCCATCGTGCCAAAGTATGCATCAACCTCTGGAATTTCATCTTCCAGATTCTGTTTATATCTTTCACTTAAACAGCCAGTAACATACACTTTATCAAGCTTCCCTTTTTTCTTCAAATTAACCTGATCCAAAATGGTATTTATACTTTCCTCTTTTGCCTTATCAATAAAACCACATGTATTTACTACAACTATATTATGATCAAGCTTTTTATTTTCATGCACTACATCAAAATCATTTGCTTGCAACTGACCGCTCAATACCTCACTATCCACCATATTCTTACTGCACCCCAATGTAATGATGTTGACTTTGTCCTTTTTTAATGTTTTTGATTTCATCTATGTATGTTAAATAACCTTTCTACAAAAACCTTCTTATCAAATACCATCAAATCTTCTGCTTTTTCTCCAACACCAATAAATTTGACCGGAATTTTAAATTGGTTGGAAATAGCAAGTACGATTCCGCCTTTTGCTGTCCCATCCAACTTGGTGATAGCAAGAGCTGAAACATCTGTTGCTGTTGAAAAATGTTTAGCCTGTTCAATCGCATTTTGACCAGTAGTACCATCCAAAACAAGTAAGGTTTCATGCGGAGCGTCAGGAATTACTTTTTGAATCACACGCCTGATCTTGCTAAGCTCTTCCATTAAATGTGCCTTGTTATGCAATCTTCCGGCAGTATCAATCAGAACAATATCCATATCTTTTGCAATGGCACTGTTAACTGTATCAAATGCAACAGAAGCCGGATCGCTGCCCATTTCTTTCTTTACGATAGGCACTCCAGCTCTTTCACTCCATATAGTGAGTTGATCAACAGCAGCAGCCCTAAAGGTGTCTGCAGCCCCAAGCATGACTTTCTTTCCAGCGGCTTTGAAATTGGTGGCAAGTTTACCGATAGTGGTAGTTTTACCCACTCCATTCACTCCTACCACAAGTATAACAAATGGTTTTTTCCCTTCGGGCAGTTGAAATTGCTTCAGTGTATCTTCTTCATCATCTACCAATACTGATTGCATCTCAGCCTGCAAAATATCATTCAATTCAGCAGTACCTACATATTTATCTTTGGAAACACGTTTTTGGATACGTTCAATGATCTCCAGGGTTGTATCCACTCCTACATCAGCTGTTATCAAAGCCTCTTCTAATTGGTCGAGTACTTCGTCATCGATGGTAGATTTTCCAGCAATGGCTTTACTTATCTTGGAGAAGAAACCTTCTTTGGTCTTTTCCAAGCCTTTATCTAGCTGTTCTTTTTCTTTAGACCCAAACAAACGATCAAAAAATCCCATTTGCAACGTTTAAATGATGTGTCGATTGGCATGTATATAAAACAAAAGCTGTCCCGAAAGGTAATACGGAACAGCTTTTAAATAAAATGCAATGAGTTTGATTATTGGGCCAAGAAGTCCTTCACCTTGTCCTTATGAACAATCTGCTCCTTGAAGGTGTAAGCACCGGTCTTCGGGCTTCTTACAGCCTTGATAACCTTGGTCCAGTTTTTAGCTTCAGCAGAAGCCTTAAGATCCTTGATTTTCGCGTTTTTAGAAGCTGCTTTTGCCATGATTATTTAATTTCTTTGTGAACAGTATATTTTTTCATGATTGGGTTGTATTTCTTCAACTCCAAACGTTCTGGGGTATTCTTCTTATTCTTAGTTGTGATGTAGCGGCTTGTTCCTGCCAAACCGGTGGTTTTGTGTTCTGTACACTCCAGAATCACCTGAACCCTGTTACCTTTTTTAGCCATTTTATTTCTTTTATTACAATGATTAAATGCTTACACCTGAAGCTCTAAGTTGTTTTACTACGCTGAACAGACCATTTTTGTTGATGGTACGTATTGCTTCTGAAGAGAGCTTCAATGTGATCCACCTGTCTTCCTCAGCAAGAAAGAACCTCTTTGTCTGGAGGTTAGGCAGAAAACGACGCTTTGTCTTAATATTTGAGTGGGAAACTTTGTTTCCTGTGATTGGGCGCTTTCCTGTAACCTGACATACTCGTGCCATAAACTAATTTTTTTAAGGAGTGCAAAGGTAATGGATGATTGGATTAAAACCAAAAAAATAACAAAATAAGTGACAAGGCACAGGGCACAGGGCACGAGAATGATGATTTTCGAGGCCGGTATGTCGGATGAATCCGAGTCACCATTCTTGTGCCTTGTGCCCTGTTCCTGGCTGTTTAAATATCTATCGCTTCTCCGTAAGCGGCTGCAACTGCTTCTTTTACAGCTTCACTCATGGTTGGATGTGGGTGAATGGCGTTGAGAATCTCATGGTGGGTGGTTTCCAGTTTTCTGGCAACTACCACCTCAGCGATCAGTTCGGTTACTCCGGCACCAATCATGTGGGCACCGAGGAACTCCCCGTATTTCTGATCAAAAATCACCTTAACAAATCCATCCGTATTACCAGCAGCACTCGCCTTTCCGCTTGCCATGAATGGGAATTTACCCACTTTCACCTCGTATCCGGCGTCTTTTGCTGCCTTTTCTGTAAATCCTACAGAGGCAATCTCTGGTGTGCAATAGGTACAACCAGGAATATTGTTATAGTCAATTGCCTCAGGTTTGTGATTATACTTTTTCTCTAAATAACCGATACTTTCTGCTGCAGTGATTCCTTCCTTACCTGCCACGTGAGCCAAAGCTTGTCCTGGGGAGCAATCTCCTATCGCATAGATTCCAGGAACACTGGTTTGTTGGCTTTTATCAACCACAATCCTGCCTTTTTCCATTTTGAT
>CANFHO010000146.1 GCA_947447005.1 Chitinophagaceae bacterium | reverse complement strand
TCTGTGTGAAGAAGTCCAAATTTGGTTTCATCTTCCTTCCCCCAATCAGGACTTACAGGCAACACCCCCGATTTTAGTAATTCTTCCTGTGGATCCTCACCGTTTTTAATAAAACTTCCTTTGGTTCCGTGAAGCATATAACGTGGTCCCATTTCACGCACCAGCATGCTGGAATGTAATGTAACAATTAGATTGTGGTATCCCAACTTCACATCAAAATAATCATCCACCTTGGAATACGATTTCATCTTTCTTATGTCGGCAGTAATGGTTGATGGCTTCCCAAACAACATCAATGCCTGATCAATCAAGTGGGGCCCCAGATCATAAAAGATTCCACTCCCTGGCAAATCTTCTTCTCGCCAGAGTCCGTATGTTCTGGGATCAGGCCTGTATCTGTCATAATGCGCAAAAAACTCTGAAGGTTGTCCCAATAATCCCTGATCCAAAATGGATTTCATGGTTAAAAAATCAGCTACATACCTTCTGTTTTGGTATACGGCGCAGACTCTCCCTGTTTGCTTTGAAATCTCGATTAGCTCCAGCGCTTCAGCAGTTGTATTGGTAAATGGCTTTTCTACCACCACATGCTTTCCAGCCAACATGGCTGCTTTGGCATATGGGAAGTGGGTGGTATTGGGACTGGCAATAATTACCAATTCAATGTTCGGATTTGAAATGACTTCTTCAAAGGTATTCACCACCTTCGCATTTGGATGTTTCTCCAAAGCACTATTTCCATTTCGTTGCATAATCATATCCAACGAATATCCCGGGTTTGTCGTGATAAATGGAATATGAAATGTCCTTGCCGAAATTCCGTAACTGATAACTGCTGTGGAAATCATTGTTGAGCGTTGAGGGTTTATTGGGGTGAATTCATATGTAAGCAAAGTACAAAAGAAATTCAACACTGAACTCTCAACACTTAACACTCAACACTCAACTCTCAACTTTCAACACTCAACTTCTCCCTATCTTTGCCAAAATTTTTTGAAAATGGATCTGAAACAACAAATATTGGCTGCCTGGGAAAACAGGGAGCTGTTGAAAGATGCAGCATATTCTGATGCTGTTCGAGCTGTTATTGAGGAAGTGGATAAAGGCCGTTTGCGCGTGGCTGAAAAGGTGGATGAAAATTGGGTAGTGAATGAATGGGTAAAGCAAGCTATTCTCATGTATTTCGGTATTCAACAAATGCAAACCTGGGATTTGGCTCCATTTGAGTTTTATGATAAAATGCTTCTGAAGAAGGATTACAAATCTTTAGGTGTTCGTGCTGTGCCTCATGCCGTTGCCCGCTATGGTGCTTACCTGGCAAAGAATGTTGTATTGATGCCATCATATGTAAATATCGGTGCGTATGTTGATGAAGGAACCATGGTAGACACCTGGGCAACTGTTGGAAGTTGTGCCCAAATTGGCAAAGGTGTTCACTTAAGCGGTGGTGTTGGTATTGGAGGCGTTTTAGAGCCCTTACAAGCCACTCCGGTGATTGTAGAGGATGGTTGCTTCATAGGAAGCAGATGTATTGTTGTAGAGGGTGTGGTGGTTGAAAAAGAAGCAGTACTGGGTGCAAACGTGGTATTGACTCAGTCGACCAAGATCATTGATGTTAGCGGACCAGAACCGATTGAATACAGGGGTAGGGTACCAGCCCGCTCTGTGGTGATTCCTGGGTCATATACAAAAGAATTCCCTGCAGGACAATACCAAGTAGGATGTGCACTCATCATCGGGAAAAGAAAACCAAGCACAGATCTTAAAACAAGTCTGAACGACGCGTTGAGGGATTTTAATGTGTCGGTATAGTAATGTTGAGAGAGGTTTAGGGAGTTGAGAAAGTTGAGAAAGTTTAGAAGGTTGAGAGTGATTAAAATATTTACTCAACTTCCTCAACCTTCTAAACTTCCTCAACTTTATTCAAATAAAATACTAAGCTCATTCGCCAAAGCTTTTCCAAAAGCAGCATTGTGTTTTCCTTTGCCATGAAGATCTTGATCTATTGCAATGCCAGTTTGCTCAATGATACTTCTTGTAATGGCTTCGTCGGTCAATCCATACGAAACCCAGGTTTCATTCAACATGATTATTAGCTGTTTGCCATTTTTTTGAAGAGAAGCAATGGAATGATTGAGCTGTCCACTACTTGCCAATTTTACCTCAAGATGTAGATTTGATAAGTTGTTCAGCTTGCCGTTTGAGATGGATTCATCCAACCTTTTTTCAGCTTCTTTTATCGCTCGTTCTACCTGAAGGTTTGAAGTTGCATCTGCAATGTGAAGGGATGTTGCGTGAGATGGATTGTCAACAAAATTATTCTCTCCTGCAATCAAATGAGTCCCAGGCAGTGTAATAATGACAACAAAAATAGATCTTAGAATGGCCGACACGAGTGCCGATTTATATGGAATGGAAAACATGACCACAAGTTTACGTGTTAAAAAGAACGCAACGTTTGAGGTCTTCAGAGGAGGTGGAAATAATCGGCTTCCGTAAAGATGTTGGAGATGTGTAAATCTAATATCCATTATTGGTAAAAGCAAGTGTTCCTATTATAAAGTATCTTTGCATCATGTCGATTTCATTGAACAAGGCCGAATCTACCATTGTCATGGGTGTTGCAAAAGCAGCGTCCCAGCTGGGTGTTAGGGCTTTTGTAGTTGGAGGTTTTGTGCGTGATAAATTGTTGGGAAGGCCCTGCAAGGATATCGACATTGTATGTATAGGCGATGCCATAGAGTTGGCAAAAGCCTATCAGCAACTGATTCCTACAAGCCCTAAGTTATCCTGGTTCAAAAATTTTGGTACCGCCCATTTACATGTATTGGGATATGATGTTGAATTTGTAGGCGCTCGAAAAGAAAGTTATCAACATGATTCCCGCAATCCCATTGTAGAGCCTGGCACATTGAAAGATGATCAGGAGCGGCGCGACTTCACCATCAATGCTTTGGCTTTTGAGATTGGTGAAACGGTGAAACGGGGAAATGGAGAAACTGATTTTTCATCTGAGAGCTCCATATTGAATGTATTGGATCCTTTCCATGGAATGGAAGATCTTCGTAATGGCATCATCAGAACTCCCTTGCAGCCTGAAAAAACATTCAGTGATGATCCGCTTCGCATGATGAGGGCGATTCGGTTTGCATCGCAACTCGGTTTCCGAATAGAATCAAATACATTATTAGGAATCAATGATTCTGCACATCGGATCAAGATTATTTCACAAGAACGCATCACCGATGAGTTGAACAAGATCATGCTTTCTGTTAAGCCATCTGTGGGACTTGAACTTTTATACAAGACAGGATTGTTGAAGGAAATATTTCCAGCTATGGTTGACTTGGCTGGAGCAGAATATGTTGATGGTAAAGGGCACAAAGATAATTTTTACCATACCATCCAGGTGATTGATCAGATTGCAGAAAACACATCCAATCTTTGGTTGAGATGGGCTGCACTCATGCATGACATCGGAAAACCCGCAACCAAAAAATTTGAAGATGGGGTGGGGTGGACCTTCCATGGGCATGAGGTTGTTGGCGGAAGAATGGTTCCAAAGATCTTTACCAAATTAAAGCTCCCCATGCATGAAAACATGCGTTATGTGAAGAAGCTGGTAGAGCTCCATCTGCGTCCAATCAGTCTTACCAAAGAGAATATAACAGATTCTGCCATCAGAAGATTATTATTCGATGCAGGTGATGATCTCGAAGATCTGATGACACTCTGCTCTGCAGACATCACATCCAAAAACGAATCGAAAGTCAAGCGCTTCCGTGCCAATTTTGAAATGGTGAAAGAAAGATTGAAAGAGGTGGAAGAAAAAGACAAGGTTCGAAACTGGCAACCACCGATTACCGGTGAACTTATCATGGAAACATTCGGACTCCAACCATGCAGGGAAGTGGGTATTATCAAAACAGCCATTCGTGAAGCCATCCTCGATGGAATCATTGAAAACTCTTACGACGCAGCATATCAATTGATGATAGAACAGGCCTCATTGTTAGGTCTTGTTCAAAAGTAGTAAACTTCTCCTATCACTTTTCTCCTTTCACTTTTCTCCTTTCACTTTTCTCCTTTCACTTTTCTCCTTTCACTTTTCTCCTTTCACTTTTCTCTTAAACCACGTCACCTGCCTCTTCGCATAATTCCTGGTATGCTGCTTGATTTTATTGATTGCTTCATCCTTGGTAATTTTCCCATCAAAATAATCGAAGAACTCACTGTAGCCAACCGTTTGTAAAGCTGTAAGATTTCTGTAAGGCATTAACGTTCTAACCTCTTCTTCCAATCCTTCTGAAATCATCATGTCCACTCTTTTTTCAGTGCGCTCATATAAAATCTCTCTGGGCATTTCCATGATGCGGAGGTCAATTTGAAAAGGGCGATTTTCTTTTTTACCTGATTGAAAATCACTAATTGGTTTGCCTGTTTGTAGCGCCACTTC
>CANFHO010000145.1 GCA_947447005.1 Chitinophagaceae bacterium | reverse complement strand
GCTGGAAAAGTAAAAGAGATCTATTTCAAAACCAATTGCAAAATGTTGGAAGATGCTCCTTCTTTCAATGTAGTGGGTGAGATCAGGGGTTCTGAATTTCCGGATGAAGTGATCACTGTAGGCGGACACCTGGATAGCTGGGATCTTGCTGAAGGTGCACACGACGATGGTTCTGGTTGTGTGCAAAGCATTGAAGTGATTCGTGTATTGAAAGCAATGGGAATCAAGCCCAAACGAACCATCAGGGCAGTTATGTTCATGAATGAGGAAAATGGGTTGAGAGGTGGAACGGCCTATGGAAACATTGCAAAAACAGAAAACAAGAAATTCATCATGGCATTAGAGAGCGATGAAGGCGGGTTTACTCCAAGAGGATTTGGCTTCACCATGCGTCCTGCTCAACTGGAAAAAGTAATGTCGTGGAAATCATTGTTCAAGCCATACAACGCAGATGATTTTAAAGTTGGCGGAGGCGGTGCAGATATCGGTCCACTGGGCGTTTTGGGCACAGCCATGATCGGACTTACACCTGATTCTCAACGTTATATGGACCTTCATCATGCCAAAACAGATGTATTCGAAGCTGTCAGTGAACGCGAACTGAGTCTGGGCGCCATCGTCATGGCACAAATGGTATATATGGTGAGTCAGTATGGATTGTAGCATGTAGGGAATTCACCTAATTGAAAATTTGTTTTTCCGTGTACTTTTGGAAAAACAAAAAGCACATGGACAATTAGCACATTACCGTGAAAATCATGCTGACATTCCAACACCTGCATTTAAAGATTCATTGGTTTACAGCGAGACGTTTGATGCTGAAGCATTCAGAATGTTATTGGCTCAACCTGATTGTGTGAAAGTTCACACCTATTGGGGAATGAAAGAAAATAAAACCATTTGCATAGTTACATTTGTAGTGAACTCAAATGGGCAGGATATTACAGGTGTTATGAAAGGAACCGAGTCCAAAAAATTGTCGCCCATCGGTATCGCAGAACAATCCTTCTGGGATGCCCTGGAGCAGTTCATTCAAAAAACCGGTGTTGATCTTGTACTGAAGATTGAGTTAATTATATTGGATAGGCCAATATTAGAGTTTGAACAGCACAATCAAATCTATCGAATCCTGCAGGAAATCATTTTGAACTCAGTAAAGCATAGTCGCGCTCAACGAATAAAAATCGAGGTATCCATTGAAGAAGATTTTCTGCTGATTCGAACGGTAGACGATGGAATAGGATTTGATGAAACAGAATTAACATTAAATCACAAGCATGGACTGGGTCTTTTGAATATGCAAAGCAGAATCAACTTCTTGGGAGGAAGTATTATTAAATCAGATGAAACCATTTCTGGAACACAATACAATATTAGAATCCCATTGCAATATGAGCACAAATAACATCATCAAAGTCATTATAGCCGACGATCATGAGTTTTTTAGGGATGGACTTGCAACTGTCTTGGCATTGCGTTCCGATTTAAATATTGTGGCCCATGCTGCCAATGGTAAGGCATTGATTGAAAAGGTAGAAACATATCAGCCAGATCTGGTTCTTACAGATATTACGATGCCTATCGTTGATGGCATTGAAGCTACACAGATTATTAAGAAACGATTTCCTAAAACCAAAGTGATTGCCTTATCGATGCACAACGATGATCTTGTCATTCTCCGCATGATGAAAGCAGGTGCCATGGGATTTGCAGATAAAGCCATCAAACGCGATGATTTGTTTTTTGCCATTGATCAGGTAGTTTATAAAAACACACGCTACATAACTGAAGGCATCGAGCAAAAGTTGTTGAGAGAACCCCTTGCTGCTTATGATTTATCCAATGAATATAGTGGAGCTATTTTCACCGAACGGGAATTGCAAGTTATCCATCTGCTCATTGAAGAAAAAACAATCAAGGAAATGGCAGATACATTGGACTTGAGTGTCAAAACCATTGAGGCGCATCGTGCTCGCATCATGAAACGCATGCATGTAAGAAGTATGGCAGGGATGGTGGCCTTTGCGTTCAAACACAATCTGATTTAACGATGATCAAATGAATGTTACTTCATTATGACCCCAAGATGAATATCACCGGTTCTTTTGGGATATCAGGAATGTTCTCTTTCCAATCTTTAATACTTTTGGTTTTGATCCATTCAGTCGATGAGCTGATGTTGAATGCTATGCACAGTCGTGTAGAAGGCTGGCAAACTTTTACAAGAGATGCCATCATGTGATTGTTTCTGTAGGGCGTTTCAATGAACATCTGTGATGATTGTTCAAGGGTACATTTTTTTTCAATCTCCTTGATTTTATGTTCACGTTCTCTTGGATCAATGGGAAGATATCCATTGAAACTGAATGAGTGTCCATTCATCCCACTCGCCATCAATGCCATGAGCAATGAACTGGGACCACTCAATGGTTTTACCTGTGCACCCATCTGCTGTGCCAATTCAACTAGTTTTTGTCCGGGGTCTGCAATACCCGGACAACCAGATTCACTGACGATACCTATCGTCTTTTCTTGTTGAATTGCTTTTTGAAATTCTGGCAAGTATATGGACTCTTTTTGTCCGATTTCATGCCATATCCTGGCATCAATATTAAATGATTTATTGATGCGTTTAAACGCCCTTCTTGCTGTACGTAAATTTTCAACAAAGAAGATTTCGCACAGTTCCATTTTCCCTGAAATATAGGCTGGAACTGCATCGTATCCATCTTCTGCAATAGCGATAGGAATGAGGTATACGGTAGCGCTCATGTTAACGAAAGTTGCTTTCCTTTTGTGTGATATGATGCATGCTGATGGTGCCTGCGATAACGGCATAGGCTGGTGCAAATACCCAACCAATGATCGGCACAAAATGAAACATGTAGAAAATCATTCCATTTCCAATGGCCAGCCCCTTGTGATGCCCAATAAAATCAATGCTTTTTGCTGTTGACATATTATTTCGTTCACAAGAATAATCCAGCATGGAGAATCCGTAATAATAGCATTCTATAATGATGGCAATCATCGGCGATATCCATCCTACCAGTGGTAATAGTGAAAGGAAAATAAGTGACAGGATGTAGACCGTTTGCCAAATCGTATTTCTTGCTGCCATCTTCATTCCCCTCACCACATGTGAAATGAAATTTCTGATATCGAAAGGCATTTCTCTTTCTTCAATAATGGATTGTGTCTTATCACTTAAATAAGAAAAGACCGGAGCTCCAATGATCAACCAAATATATTTGAATAGAGAAAAGTACAGCAACATTAAAATGAGCCACAGCATTACACCTCCAATGGTAAAGAGAAATCCAATCCAACTGCTCTGAAGGCGCTGTAGCCAGGTGTTTAACCCAAGGTCAATGGTGATGTATTCAATTACAGCTGTGGCAGATTTCCCAAAAAAATACATGCTAACCATAAATAGCATTGCATATAAGATGCCTGGTATGATAATCCATTTCCAAAGTTTATGTTTTGAAATGAACTCATGTGCTTTAAAATAAGCCTGAATGGATATGACGATTTCTTTAAGCAATGTGCATGTTGGTTAAGGCAAATTACGGATTTATGCCGACTTCTGACCGTTATCATGTCTCTTCAAGAATATGCTTCATTTTGAATGAAAATATTATCTTCACTTTTGCTATTACTATTTTAGAGGGAATCACTGAATTTAAATTTTATATCTGTGGAAAAAGAACAGAAAAATTTTTGGTTGTCAAGATTGGCATTTTTGTCTGGCCCCATCTTGTTTTGTTTGATTTTACTTTTTAACCCACTTTCTTTAGAACCACCTGCCAACAAGGTTTTGGCTATTGCATTGTTGATGATTTCATGGTGGATATCCGAAGCGATGCCCATGCCTGTAGTAGCCATCATTCCATTGGTTTTGTTTCCATTGATGGGGGTTTCCAAAATAGGGGAAGCCGCAGCTCCATATGCCAATGAAGTGATTTTCCTTTTTATGGGTGGTTTCATGATTGGGCTCGCAATTGAAAAATGGCATCTCCATAAACGAATTGCATTGTCTATTGTAAAATTCACAGGTACGGGAGGCAATAGAATCATTCTGGGTTTCATACTTTCTACCGGTTTTATTAGTATGTGGCTTAGCAATACTGCTACTACCATGATGATGTATCCTATTGCAGCATCTGTGATTACTGTTGTTACAGCTAAATTTGATGGGTCCAAACAAGCTCGCTATTTTGCTTTATCTATCATGCTGTCCATTGCCTATGCGTCAAACTTTGGAGGAATTGCAACCCTTATTGGAACTCCTCCCAATTTGGCATATGCATCCTTTATCAGTAAAAAATTCAATTACGATATCAGTTTTTTCAATTGGATGTTTATTTGCACTCCAATTGCATTGTTATTGCTTTTCTCCTTGTACATTCTTTTAATCAAAATGTTTCCAAATAAAATTGGGGCAAGTTCTGAAATGCAAGATCTTATAAAAACTGAACTCAAAGAATTGGGACCAATTTCAACACCAGAGAAAAGAGTCTTGATGATTTTTGGATTGACAGCTCTATTATGGATTACACGTGATCTCATCAATAAGCTGGGTATAGTTAAACTAGATGATAACATGATTGCCATTTTTGGTGCAATTCTCATGTTTGCTGTACCTGCAGGACATAAAATAGATCAGGATCAACGTATTCTGGTTTGGTCAGATACTTCTAAAATGGCATGGGGTATTCTACT
>CANFHO010000144.1 GCA_947447005.1 Chitinophagaceae bacterium | reverse complement strand
GAGAAGATGAATGAGTTGAGTTGTTAATTCGGAGAAACGGAGCTTGCCTGCCGAAGGCAGGAAACGGGGAAATTTAATTTAATATATAATACATGAAAAAGCTATTTATCCTTCTGTTAGTTACAAGCACAATGACTGCCTCTGCACAACAAGTTGCGCCGCTGGCAGCAAAACAACCGGATGTTGATATGAAAACATTCAAGTTGTACAACCCATCTGAAAATGCGGACTCAGCTTTGAAAGTTGCGATTAAGGAAGCAAAAGCACAAGGCAAACATGTGTTTGTTCAGATCGGTGGAAACTGGTGCATCTGGTGTGCACGATTCAATCAATTTGTAACCAAGGATGCCCAGATTGACTCATTGGTTCAGGCTAATTATGTTGTCTTTCACATGAACTATAGCCCTGAAAATAGAAATAAGGAAACAATGGCCAAATTTGGCTACCCACAACGTTTTGGGTTTCCTGTTTTCATCGTACTAGATGGAAAAGGTAAACAACTGCATACTCAGAACAGTGCATACCTGGAACAAGACAAGGGATATAGCAAAACTAAAGTCATGGAATTTTTTAACCATTGGAGTCCAAAGGCGCTCGACCCAGGTGCATACAAAAATTATTGATTTTTCAATAGCTCAAACACCAATTCAGGCTCATTGGTTGTGATCAAATCAAAGCCTGACTTTAGGAAATCCTTTATGGGGGTTGCGTCGTTAACTGTCCATGCATTCAAGATTACTTCTTTCTGCTTCGCAAGGGCAATCCATTCAGGATGTTTATTGAACACAGAAAAATGATAGTCGATATCAATATTTTCTTTTGCTAATATATCAGGTGCAATATCTCCATTGAGGTATTGCACTTTTGCTTTTTTATTGACTTCCCTTATTCTATTAACCATATTGATATCAAAACTGATATATACCACCTGCTTCTCTGCTTTCATTTCTGCGAATAAGTCCAATACCTTGTCTACAATTTTTACTGCTTGTTCTTTTCCCAATTCAGAAGGCTTGATCTCACATACCAACTTTGTATAGCTGTTATTTGTCGTGCCTGCGGCGATGTACTCTTTCAAGGTTGGCAGTTTCTCTCCATTTGAAAGTGTAAATTTTGTAAGTTCTGCATACGTGGTTTTTTCAATGGTCATGCCGTGATAATGAGGATCATGATTGATGACCAATGAATCATCTGATGTCATGCGCACATCAAATTCAGAACCATAGCAACCCAATGCAATGGCTTGATTCAGGGATGCAATGGAATTTTCAGGAAGTCCGTTCTTCTTCCAAGCACCACGGTGTGCTACAACCGGATTAAATGTATTTTTCATTCTCATCAATGTGGGTGCAAAAATGCGCTGCCATATATGATATCCTTTTGCATTCATGTGCAAATTGTCTGCAATAAAAATATCCTTCATCACATTGCCGTCGGGTAATAACATGGACTGGTGTATATCCAAAAATGTTGCATGCTGTTGACTAGTAAGAAATGAGCTGATCAATTTATTTGTTTCAATGATCCTGCTTTCAAGTCTCCAGCGAGATACACTTGGTTTGATGGAAACAAAAACCACTTCCACTTTTTTACCCAAGCCTTTTCGTATCGAAGTATACAAAGTTTTGAACCTATTAAAAACGGTATCAGGTGTCACGCTATCACTGGAAGCAAGATCATTCTCTCCACAATAAATATAGATTTGTCTTGGATGATACTGAATGATAGTTTCGTTTGTATATCTGATTACATCGGGCAATGATGAGCCACCAAAACCCCTGTTAATGATATCAAAGCCTGGGAAATATTCATTAACATCTTTCCATTTGGTAAAGGAAGAACTGCCTACAAACAAAATACTTCCTGGAGCTGGCATTTGAATGCTATCTGCTTTTGCAAATGCTTTGATTTCTGAAATAAAATTTTGTGCATTCAATTTCCCTGAAGCCAACAGGCTTACAAACGCAATGGCGAAAATTCTTTTCATCTCTGATTATTTATTTCCCTTCAACAATTTCTTTCATTTGCAAGGTTGTCATTGGCTTCTCCACAAATCCTTTGATATACCAATACGACAAAGCTCTTTGTCTGTCTTCGTCATATAATGATGAAGAGACCATATAGATTAAAGCATCTTTAAGATTCAGTTTCACCAAATGTTCAATCTTCTCCAATAATTGAAAGCCTCCCAATTCTGGCATATTAATATCCAGTAATATTCTATTGGGTGCAACCTCATTGCTATTTTCCAATGATAACAAATAAGCAAGCGCCTCCATGCTTGAACGCTTTTCTATGATGATTGCGTCTTTATCTATATTCTTGATGATATGACTATGCAAATACATGAATATTTCATCATCTTCTACCAATAAGTATTTGTTTCCAATCATCTCAAACTTGTTCTTGTAGCTCAATAATTACCATAGTACCTATACCCAATTCAGATTTTAAAGAAATGGTGCCATGTATTTTTGCAAGTATTTCCCTGCAAATGTATAAACCCAAACCTGTGCCCATTCCTGTTGATGTTCCTCTGTAAAACATATCAAATACCTTTTCCATGTTTGCAGATGATATTCCCTCTCCATTGTCTGAAATATATACTTCTACCTTATTCTCAACATGCATCATTTTAAATCGCACATAAGGGTCAGAAATATCTTTTTTCCTATATTTTACTGCATTGCTGATGATATTTCTTAAGACAGTATTGAAGCGCGACTTATCTGAAGAAATTTCTGAAGGTCCGACAATTTCTGCTTCAAATTTCATTTCAATCCCGGCTGCAAATTTCAGATCTGTAAATATCTGTTCAACCAATTTTCTGACATCGAATTTTTCAATAACTGGTCCAACCCTTGTGTTTCTGGAATATTCCAGAATTTCCCTGATGGTATCATCCAAATGTGTGAGACTGCGCTCACCCATTTTAAGATATTGTATAACTGATTCATCAAGCTGTTTGTTTTCAAGAACAAGTGCTAATAATCCTTTTACAGAAACAACTGGCGAACGTAAGTCATGTGAAACGCTGTAAACAAAATTATCCAACTCAGTATTGGCCTTTTGCAACTCCAGATTCTTTTCATTCAACTGTCCGGATTTTTCAATGAGTTTCTCTTCAATCTGATTGCTCAGTTTCAAGATTAAAATAATTTGAATGAGGGTTGCTACGGTTGCTCCAGTTAAGTTGATGAAAATTTCTGTCTCGATTTGTTCATCCGTAAGAACATATTTATTACCTAAATGTAAATCTCCTATTAAAAGAAATATCATCTCTACAAATGAAAAAATGGAAATAAACATTCCAATTTTACGGGCCTTCCCTTGTAATGCAATTTGTGTTCCAATGATCAATGGGATAAAAAATATCAATATGCCAGTTGCTGTAGTTGTGTACATGCAAATCAAACCAAGAATTATATTGATCAGGGCACTATTCCAGATTTTGGAAATCAGTTTCTTTCCTTTTGCAACCAAAGCAAATGTCAGCATAGATCCTGGAATACCTATCAACATAATGATACTCTGCTCATAAAAACCCAGAAAAAGATCTATAAGACTGAACAGCATAGAATAGATCAAGACTATCCATATCTGTAAAATATGCATTTGATCACCCTTCCTTTCCAATATACCTTCTTCAGGTCCATCTGGATCTATCTTAGAAAATTGAAGGTCGCTCTTAAAAAGGCTGACTATGCTTTTTATCATTTGTTGTGCATGTGTGATTGTAAATATCCGATTATTTCACTCGCTTAAGATCAAGATCCTGAAAATCAAAACTGAAATCCGTCAATGGAGAAATGGCTTGCATCTTCATTCCATCTGCATTTCCCTCTCTATCGATTGTAAACATTACAAATGCATCAGCATCCATACTTCTATCGGTCCACCTCACAATAAATGTATTTCCCTTGTATGGAAACAACTCACCACTTAGTTTTGGTGAACGCTTTGAAGTAAGCCATTGCTTTCCATCTTTAACAGTCACTTCAATATCTCCAAACCACGGATCCCGATACATTCCTTTATATACATTGAAGTCAATCTTAATTGCAGAACCTTGTTGGTTTTGCTTTATGCTTTTTTCTATTGCATCTGTAATTTGTTTTGCATTGGCTTCATTGGCTGCTACACCATCGTGTAATATTTTCACCCAATCAAATCCTTTTACTCCAATATATCCATCTTTAATAGTATTGCTGATGGCTGTAAATGCAGAACCTTGTTGTTGATTGGTGAATACAAGAATGCCCAATTTTAATTCGGGTATCATCAATACCTGTGTTACAATACCTGCCAAACCTCCAGTATGCATTACTTGCTTATAGCCTTTTACATCTCTCAAGCCAAATCCTAAACCATAGGTTGCAAAATGAGTATTATAAGGCTCCAGTGTTCTTACTGGTTGAATGGTTTGGGATGACCACATTTCTTCATGGACAATATCACTGAAGAGTTGCTGTTTTAAGCCTTCTCCATATTTACCATGCTCCATTTGCATGATGATCCACTTACTCATGTCAGTAACATTTGTCCAGATTCCACCTGCCGCATTGGCGGTTTCACTCCAATCAATATCGATTGTTTCAACTTTGCCATTAACAGGAGCATGTGGACGAATGGCATTGGATTTGTCTTTTAATCTGGAAACAGAAGCGGCGCTGCTTTTCATACCCAATGGTTGCATGATGCGCTTTTCAATAAAATCTTCCCAAGACATACCCGATACCTTGGCAATAATTTCGCCTGCAACTATATAAAGGTTGTTGTCATAATCGTATTTGCTTCTGAAACTTGATACGGGTTTCAGATAACGAAGATTGTGAATGATGTCTTTTTTAGTGAAATCACTTCCATCAGGAAACATCATCAAATCACCTGCACCCAATCCCATACCACTGCGGTG
>CANFHO010000143.1 GCA_947447005.1 Chitinophagaceae bacterium | reverse complement strand
GCTTCAGCCTTGGCTTTCATCAATTCAGCCAGATACTGTTGGGGTCTGATGGTAAAAAGCAACTGACCTGCTTTTACATGCTGACCTTCATCCACATTGATGGTTTCAATGAATCCTTTCACTTTGGCACGAACCTCAATGTTTTGAAGGGATTGAATTTGTGCTACATACTCCTTATTGAAGGCAGTATCCAACACAACTGGATTTGTTACAGTGAACTTTCCTTCTTCTTCTTTTTCCTCTTTCTTTTCCTTACAAGCTGAAATACTTAGAATGGCAGCTAGGCCCATCAGCATAAAAAATCTATTCATGGCGTGTATTTGTTTCAATTGGCAAATCACACGAAAAAATGAATAGCATGAACTGAAAAAAAGATTAAAACGGATCTATGAATTATCATTTAGCCTATAATATCTCTTATGCCGTTTTGTTAAAATTTTAAATAAACATGTCATTCATGTTTTTTAAATTGAATTATATATCTCAATTTTTAAAAATTGATTCTATGAGATGACTTCAACAAAGTTTATTTTTGAAATAATCATCCAATACTATCAACCTCAACTATCTGCATATGAAAAAATGGACACTTTTTTTAATTGTAATTGCCATTACAATTCATTCACAGGCTGAAAACGGATATGATCTTTGGCTTCGATATAAAAAAGTTGAGAATCCAACTATATTGGCTACATATACCAAAAGTGTAACCAATATTATAGCGACTTCAACATCAGAAACCATCCGTGTTTCCACCAAAGAACTGAAAACCGGATTCAACGGATTACTCAATAAACCGATTGCTGTTTCAACCATTATTCAAAACGGATCGATCATCATCGGACAATTTTCTTCCATATCATCTCTCATCAAGCAACCCATCAATATCCCTGCAAACGATGAAGGATACAGTATTTCAACCGTTGTGGTGAATGGAAAATCTTGTACGGTGATTACTGGCAAAAATGATATCGGAGTATTATATGGATGCTTTCAATTCCTTCGCCTCCTCCAAACAAACCAATCCATCAGTGCACTCCATATTCAATCCTCTCCAAAATTGAAACTGCGTTTGCTGAATCATTGGGACAACCTTAACCGACATGTGGAAAGGGGATATGCAGGTATCGCACTTTGGGATTGGCATAAACTTCCGGATTATATCGACCAGCGTTATATTGATTATGCACGGGCCAATGCCTCCATCGGAATCAATGGCGTTACGGTAACCAATGTCAATGCCAATGCACAGGTCCTAACCAAACCATACCTTGAAAAACTCAAGGCACTTGCAGATGTATTCAGACCCTATGGAATTAAAATATTTCTGACAGCCCGCTTCAGCGCACCCATGGAACTGGATAAATTCAAAACAGCTGATCCGCTGAATGAAGATGTTCGTACCTGGTGGAAAAATAAAACCGAAGAGGTCTATTCGATGATACCTGATTTCGGAGGATACCTGGTAAAAGCCAATTCCGAAGGACAACCCGGACCACAAAACTATAACCGCACTCATGCGGATGGCGCCAATATGCTGGCTGATGCCGTAGCATCTCATCATGGAATCGTGATCTGGCGTGCTTTTGTATACAGCCAGGATTCCGATGATCGTTTCAAACAAGCGTATGACGAATTCAAACCACTCGATGGACAATTCAAAAACAATGTGTTGGTGCAAGTGAAAAATGGTCCGATCGACTTCCAACCACGTGAACCCTTCTCTCCACTTTTCGGGGCCATGAAAAAAACACCCCTGGTGATGGAATTCCAAATCACACAGGAGTACCTGGGTCAGGCAACACACCTTGTATATGAAGCGCCTCTTTTCAAAGAAACATTTAACGCAGAAACCTATGCAAATGGTAAGAGCAATACCGTTGCTCAAGTAATCGATGGTGAAGCATTCAATAACGAACTCACTGGCATGTCGGGGGTAACCAATATCGGAAACGATATCAACTGGACAGGTCACTTATTCGGACAAGCAAACTGGTATGCGTATGGAAGACTGGCGTGGGACCTTGATCTTTCGAGTGAACAAATTGCAGATGAGTGGATCCGACAAACATTCACCAATGAATCTGCATTCATCAAAATCACTAAAAACATCATGATGAATTCCCGCGAAATGCTGGTGAACTATATGACACCACTCGGACTTCATCATATCATGGGAAATGGGCATCACTACGGGCCAGCACCATGGAGCAATACGCTTGCAAGACCGGATTGGAACCCGGTATATTATCACAAAGCAGATAATAATGGAGTTGGTTTCAATAGAACATCAACAGGAACAAATGCCCTTGCTCAATATTCAAAAGAAGTTGCTGCACAATACCTGGATTCAAATACCTGCGATGAAAATTATTTGCTTTGGTTTCATCATGTAAGTTGGAATCACCCAATGAAATCCGGAAGAAATCTTTGGAATGAAATGTGCTACAGATATTACACAGCAGTGGATCAAATGAAAGAGGTTGAAAAACAATGGGCCGGTTTGGAGAAGTATATCGATCAGGAAAGATTTCAACATGTAAAGATGCTGCTTGGTACACAACGCAAAGAAGCCATCTGGTGGAGAAACGCTTGCCTGCTGTATTTCCAGACGTTTTCAAAACAACCAATTCCATCAACGTACGAACAACCTGATCGTACCCTTGAATATTATAAAAGCTTAAGATTTCCTTTCGCTCCTGGAAATGGAGGATAGAAATTGTTTAGGTGTTGAGTTGTTTAGCTGTTATAATTGTTGTGTATAAAATCTATATTTCTCAACGACTAAACAACTCAACACCTAAACTCTAATGTGTTTTCTTCTCACCTGCATCAATCCTGAAGGGCAAGATATTTTGTCGCGGTGGCAGCGGACAAGTAGCAAATGATGTGAAGGCACATGGTGGATTTTCAGACTTGTTAAAATCTATATAGGTTACACCTTTTGCATCCGGTCTTGGCACATAAATGAACCTACCTGAAGGATAGGTCTCATCTTGATTGGTGTCATCACCAAAGATTACAAATAAATCACCCGGACCCTCATCCAATGCATCAAGCTTGTATGATTTTCCTGCTATTTCAAAAACGATTCTTCCTGGGGATGCCTGTTGAGTTGTTTGTCCCAGTACATTGGTGATAGGAATGGTTTTAAAAAGAGTTGGTTCAAAAACCGCTTTTATTTTCCATTTTACATCAGCATCATATTTTGATATATGAGTCAGTGCATTCAATGCCGCACTATTCAAGTCCCTAAACCGAACCCCAATTTTATCTTCTCTTTTAATGATATTCCATCTGTATGAACCCAATGAAAATTGTGGCGCTCTGGCTGAATCGATATGAAACGCAACTGTTTCTGTAACAATATTTCCTTTGATGCTTACCTTACTCGAGGTATTGCTGATCCACTTCACTTCCTTTTCACCCACAATAAATTTTCCTGCTTTTTCAGGAAACCCAGTTCCTGTATATACCACTTGATTGGAAGCATCGCTTCCAAATGTATTCTCACCAGGCTTTAACCAAAACAATCCGGCAAGATTTACCCAGCCGTTCTCAGATTTCAAACTCGCCAAACGTTTTTTATCCCATGCAGCAATCTCGTCTTTGTATGAAATACCCTGCGCGGAAACGGAAGAAAAAAGTACACTGAATACAAAAACACATATAATTTGTCTGTTCAACTGCATACGATTTATTTGCAGCAAAAATATAGAAATATCATTAGTGCACAATAAAGGTAGACTATCAAATTTGCTCTTTTGTTTTTTTCCTCTTTGCCCTACTATTGCCTACTGCCTATTGCCTTATTAACTCTTTGCCTCTTTGCCTCCTTCCCTCACTATTGCCTATTGCCTTATTAACTCTTTGCCTCTTTGCCTCCCTATTGCCTACTGCCTATTGCCTTATTAACTCTTTGCCTCTTTGCCTCCTTCCCTCACTATTGCCTACTGCCTATTGCCTATTCCCTACTTAATTTCCACTCCCTCCGTCACCTCATGCTCACACTCAAACTTAGTACCAACAAGCTTCGCAGCGGTTTGAGCCAATTGCTTTTGATAATACTGTCCGGCTGTTTTGATTTCACCCAACGGAGATACTTTCGGACCCATCACTGCAAACCAGATTTCATGCGCATCAGAAATGGATTGTCCATGTCCTGTCCATTTGGTTTTATCCAAATCTCCTCTTCCATGATCTGTGGTAATCAACAATGTTGTTTTTCCTTTATAGTCAGGTTGAGATTGAATCCAATTCCAAATCTCTCCAACCCATGCATCAAACTGGTGTGCGGCTTCCAGGTAAAATTTATATTTCGCTTCATGCGCAAATTCATCCGTCTCTCCATAAGAAATATATAATACTTTAGGCCTCTTTGTTTGTAAATAATTCATTGCAGCATGATGTGTAAAAACATCCAGACATTCCCCTGTGCCAAAAGGTTTATGAGAATCTGTTAGCATATCAGAAATCAATTTCATTTTAGGGTCATTTGAAGCAACAGTTGGATCATCGAAAGCATTGATGACAGGAAAACCTGCTCGCTTTTCATTTAAAATCCTGTCAAATGCACCCCATGCAGCAAATGCGGCAACCTTCCCTATATACGATGGTTTGCTGTTGAAAAATTCCAATAAATTCGTATGAGGATTTGGCATGTAATCATTTGAATTGATCAGGGTATCAACCTGACCTGTCATGATTTCACTGTACCCGGGATATGAAAACCAATATGGATTTGCATTGTCAACCTGATTTCCCACATTCCGATTGCCATATAGTTGTCCTTGTTTGGCGATGGTTCCCCAAAAGAATGGCAATAGTTTTTGTCTTTTTGCCTCTGGAGAATTTCCTCCATAGGTTTTAAACAGATTCAGGCTATCACCTTGATTATATCTTTTATCTCTTGCGATTTCTTCATCCATTCCCTTAAAAACCTCATGCCATCTGAAACCATCCGTTGTAATAACAATCAATCGCTGATCATTATCTTGAGCAAATGTTTTCAAGGCAAAAAGACTAAAGACAATTGAAATCGAAAATATTTTTTTCATGTGTATCGTTTTATGCTACCCAAATATACTTAATCTGATAAGTTCTGGGCGC
>CANFHO010000142.1 GCA_947447005.1 Chitinophagaceae bacterium | reverse complement strand
GTTGATTGCCTTTGCAAACTTCAAATGGGTGTTTCTTACATTTCTGATTATTCACACGCTTCTTTTTTCAGCCAATCAAAAATATGTGATTATGATGGTGGCTGTGGAAATCCTCTTGAGCTTTTCCGGATTTTGGTCAGCCTTCAAGGATTATATCATTGTTGCTTTGGGAGCATTCCTTATGCTCAATCGTAAGATTCGTATAAAAAATTTCATCTATATTCTTTTCTCAGTGGCCATAGGATATTTCTTCCTAGTCATGTGGTCTCATAGTAAAGGCGAATATAGAAAGTATCTGACTGCAGGAGAACGGTCGCAGTCTGTAGTAAAGACCAATACATTGGAGAATTTGGGAGTATTGTATCAAATATTTTCACGTGATTTCTCGTCAGAAAATTTTGCAGAGAGTTTTGCAGACGGAAGTGAACGTTTGTTGTATCGAATTTCATATATAGATTATTTTTCTTTGACATTAAAGCAAGTGCCAACGATTTTACCGCATGAAGATGGACAACTTACAAAGGATGCCATCATACATGTATTGCAGCCAAGGTTGTTTTTTCCTAATAAGAAAGTGATTGATGATTCTGAAATTACATCAAAATATACAGGCCGAACATTTGCAGGGAAAAACGAAGGAACTTCATTTTCATTGGGTTTGGTTCCAGAATGTTACATTGATTTCGGCCCGTATTATATGTTCATCCCTATTTTCATCTATGGATTGTGGATGGGCATCATGTATAGGTTCTTTCTCCGTAAGGGGTACAATATAGTTTGGGGGTTGTGTTATTCCGCTCCTATGTACAACTTTCTGGTTGCATACCCCGTGCCATCCACAAAGTTCCTAGGTTGGTCGATTACCTATTTTCTTGGAATCTGGTTTATCAATAAATACTTGATCAAGTTTTTAGATAACTGGATTGTGAGGAAGGGATGAAAAGTGGAAGAGTGGAATAGTTGAAAATACTCCGCTCTTCTACTCTTCAACTTTTCCACTTTTCCACTTTTCCACTTCTCCACAAGGTAAAATCCCCCACCAAAATGGTATTTTCACCTTGTACACTTTTCATGTATTTATCACTTTTGATGCATGAAAAGAAGAAAATTGAATCCCCTGGCAGACCCTGTTTTCAAAAGGGTCTTTGGAGAGGAGAAGGAGTTGTTGATGGATTTAATCAATGCCGCCATTGGTCTGGAGAATCCAGTCATTGAAATTGAATATTTAACCAATGAACTACTTCCTGAGGCAAATGACGACAAATCAACTATTGTAGATGTTCGATGTACCGATAGTCACAATAGACACTTTATTCTGGAAATGCAACTTCTACATCAGCATTATTTTCAGAAAAGAGTTTTTTTCAACGCTGCACGCGTATATGGTCGTCAAATACGAAAAGGGTTTAATTATGAATCGTTGCAGCCTGTGTATGCATTGTGTTTTCTAGACCATGATATTGAGTTGGATACACCTGATTGGAGGCATAAATATGTAATTGCAAAAGAGAACAATCCAAATAAGAAAATACCTGAACTTGAAATCCATTTCATTGAACTGTCAAAATGCCGAAAAAGGAGTAATTTCAACATGCATAATCCATTGGACAGGTGGATTAGGTTTTTCATTGACCCAACATTCATAAAACAGATTTCCATGGAAAAAGATTATGAATATCCGTTTTTAAAAAAAGCAGTTTTACTTTTAGACGAATCAAACTACACTCCAGGTCAGTTGTATAGTTACGATAAATATCTTGATTCCATTCTTAGTTGGAATTCATCCATGAAGCACAGCTTTGAAGAGGGTATTGCCGAAGGAGAGGCAAAAGGTATTATACAAGGTACTCACAATTTGGCTCAGGCCCTGAAAGATCTTAAAGCGGGAAAGTCGCCTGAAGAAGTAGCCGCAGCATATAACTTCGAGCTTTCATATATTCAAGAGCTGTTTCAGCAGTTAATGGAGAATTGATTTTGATTAGTGGAAAAGTGGAAAAGTGGAATAGTTGAAAAAACTCCACTCTTCCACTTTTCCACTATTCCACCATGTAAAATCCCCCGCCACTATGGTGTTTTCACGTTGGATTCAGTTTAAACCATTTACATCTTTGCAAAAAGAGTATGATGGAGTTTTTGGATCCGAAGAGGGACTTTACATTTAAGAAAGTATTTGCAGAACATCCGGATGTACTGCTTGATATGTTGAATGCCATACTTCCATTGGAAGTACCGATAGCATCACTGCAGTATTTCCCTCCAGAATTGTTGCCTGGAGAGGAGCATCAAAAGGTCTCAGTTGTTGATGTTCGTTGTATTGATAATTTAAATCGACATTTCATTGTTGAGATGCAGGTGGTGCACCGTAAAAACATTCAAAGACGAATGTTATACAATGCTTCAAAAATTATTACGAAGCAATTGTATCCATCACAGGATTTTGCAAATATTCGTTCGGTTTACTCTTTATGCTTTCTTGAAGGCACGATGTATCCAAAACGAAAAGAGTGGTTCCATCACTTCAAAATCAATCATCAATTATGGCCAGAAGAATCTATGGAGGGTGCAGAGTGGGTGTATGTCGAGCTTGGGAAGTGGAGAAAATTGGGTAATTTTAATGGAGCCATCAAACGCGATATCTGGCTCAGCTTTTTATCAGAACCTGAAAAACTCAATCATATGTTAGCCACTGAATATGAAAATCAATATAAAGAAGCACGCAAGGCATTAAGCCTCATTGACAAGACAAAATATACACCTGAGCAATTATTCGCCATGGAACGCAATGCAGATGAATTGTATTTCGCCTGGGAAGGTGTTATGATGGAAATCGAGGATGCAAGAAAAGAAACCGAAAATCGTATACTTGCTATTATTCATGATTTGAAGAATGGGGTAGCAGTCAATTCAATTGCTGAAAAGCATCAAGTGGAAGTTGACTATGTAAAGAAGTTTTTGTGAGATAAAATAAAGTGCTATGCACTAGGTATATTATCCCGTGAAGACGACCCTCAGAAGCGCATTCCAGAGATAGAGATGCATTTCATTGAATTGTCGAAATGTAAAAAAAGGGATAATTTTGATATGACAAACCCCTTGGATCGGTGGATTAAATTTTTGATTGATCCTGTATACATAAAAGCAAAATCTATGGAAAAAGAATATGATTATCCGAATCTAAAGAAAGCAGTTGCTTTGTTGGATGAATCAAATTATACTCCAGGGCAATTAATCGCTTATGATAGATATTTAGATTCCATCAGAAGCTGGAATTCATCTATGAAACTCAGCTTTGAAGAGGGTATTGCAGAAGGAGAAGCAAAAGGCAAGGCAGAAGGAATTATGGAAGGTGCTCAAAATTTGGCAAAAGCCCTGAAAGATCTTAAAGCTGGAAAGTCGCCTGAAGAAGTAGCAGCAGCATATAACTTCGAGTTTTCATATATTCAAGAGGTGTATGAACAGTTGATGGGGAAGTGATTTTTAAAGAGTGGAATAGTGGAAGGGTGGAAAAGTGGAGAATATTTCACTATTCCACTTTTCCACCTTTCCACTGCAAAATACCTTGTATATTTAAAGTATAGATTTACATTTGCAAGGATGATTATCCGTAAAATCAAGACTGAAATCCTACAATTGCTGGATGAATTTCCAGCAGTGGGTATATTGGGGCCGAGGCAGGTGGGGAAAACAACCTTGGCCAAAGAGATTGCCAAAGGATTCGCCCAAGGGTCTGTTTATCTGGACCTCGAGCTACCCTCCAATATAGCGAAACTCTCAGATCCGGAGTCTTTTTTTCAGTTCAATGCAGATAAACTGATCATACTTGACGAGATTCAACGTATGCCAGAACTTTTTCAAGTGCTACGTGGCATCATTGATCAACGTCGGGATGAAGGGAAAAGAAGTGGGCAATTTCTCATCCTAGGTTCGGCTTCGCTGGAATTGATAAAGCAATCTTCTGAATCGCTCGCAGGTCGTATAGCATATAAGCAATTACCCGGATTAACGTTGACTGAAATTCCAGATCATCAGCATCACCTTCAGCAGCTTTGGCTTCGAGGTGGATTCCCGGATGGATATGGTGCCAAAAATGATCATGCTAGTTTTGAATGGCGTCAACAGTTTATCAGCACCTATCTTGAAAGAGATATACCCCAGCTCGGACCACGAATTCCTGCCATGCAATTGAAACGCATGTGGACCATGCTGGCGCATAACAATGCTGGAATACTCAATACAGCTCAATTGGCTGCGGGTCTGGGAATTACAAACCCAACAGCCCGAAAGTATATTGACTTACTGGAGGATCTTCTGTTGGTACGTACACTTTATCCCTGGGCTGGAAATGTTGGAAAGCGACTCATAAAAGCGCCGAAAGTGTATATACGCGACAGTGGTATAACCCATGCACTTCTTGGTATTGAAACCTTGAATGATTTGTTGGGGCACCCTGTATGTGGGGCAAGTTGGGAAGGATTTGTCATTGAAAATATACTATCAGAGCTATCCACCAATGCACAAGCATATTTCTATAGAACCTCTGCCGGGGCAGAAATAGATTTGTTCATTGAAAAAGGGAATCATCGCTTTGCTGTAGAAATAAAAAGGTCTTTATCCCCTTCCATATCCAAAGGATTTCACAACGGTTGCAACGATGTTAAAGCCACCCAAAAATTTGTTGTATATCCTGGTGAAGAATCTTATTCCGCAGGGGATGGTGTTAAGGTAATCGGACTGTATGATTTTATGAAATATGTTAGGGATTGAGATTTTGTCGACTTCATTGTAAATATGGGAAATGGTTGAGGAGTGGAGTACAAGGGCGAGTCACGTAATGGTGGAAAGGAGGAAAAGTGGAATATCCTCCACTCTTTCACTTTTCCACTTCTCCACAAGGTAAAATCCCCCGCCACTATGGTGTTTTCACGTTGGATTCAGATTAAACCATGTACAACTTTGCAAAAAGAGTATGATGGAGTTTTTGGATCCGAAGAGGGACATTACATTTAAGAAAGTATTTGCAGAACATCCGGATGTACTGCTTGATATGTTGAATGCCATACTTCCACTGGAAGTACCGATAGCATCACTGCAGTATTTCCCTCCAGAATTGTTGCCTAG
>CANFHO010000141.1 GCA_947447005.1 Chitinophagaceae bacterium | reverse complement strand
TTCGGACCATTGATGAACATTACGGGTTCTATGCTTGCATCCTATTGGCACAAAAGGTTGCCTGATAATTCAAAGTAAGAATTTTTATCATGAAGAAACTAGGCATCGTATCATTGATCATTGCATCCATTCTGATGTATAACTTCATACCTCAGGGTGAACCTGCCAATGGGGGACTTATATTACCAACCGGGTTTGAAGCGGTAGTAGTCGTAGATAGCCTTCCAGGCAAAGCACGACACCTTGCGGTCAGTGCCAATGGCGATGTATATGTGAAAGGAAGAATGGAAGTTCCTGGTGGCATGAACTGGGCACTGCGCGATACAAACAAAGATGGCCGGGCCGACATCATCCGAAATTTCGGTCCATTTAAAAATGAAGGTCCTTATTCAACTGGTATGCGAATTCACAACGGATATCTCTATACGAGTTCAGAATATCTGGTGTATCGTTATAAAATGAAAGAGGGTGAACTCATTCCATCGGCGGATGCTGAAGTGATTGTGATTGATAGTGGCAGAATGCGGGAACATGATGGGAAACCTTTCACATTCGACAAAAACGGAAATCTTTATGTGCCTTTTGGAGGTCCTTCAGACGCATGTCAAGAAATAAACAGATCTCCATCTTCTCCAGGTATAAAACCATGTCCTTTGCTGGATTCAAACGCTGGAGTGTGGATGTTCGACGCCAATAAGCTGAATCAATTCAGAACAAGGGATGGTAAAAAAGTAGCAACAGGATTGAGAAGCATCGTGGGCATGGAATGGAACAACGAAACCAATAGTCTTTATGCCGTTGTGCACGGTCGCGATGGACTCAGTCAAACCTGGTCACAATATTACTCAGATTGGCAAAGCGCTATGGTGCCATCTGAAGGATTCTATAAATTAAAACCTGGAGCCAATGCAGGTTGGCCTTATTATTACTATGATCAGATGAAGGGGAAGATCATGTTGAATCCTGAATATGGAGGAGATGGTAAAAAGGAGTGCACCGATCCATCCATCACAAAACCAGTATATGGATTTCCAGGCCATTGGGCTCCCAACGATCTCTTGTTTTATACCGGTAATCAATTCCCTGAAAGATACAAGCATGGCGCTTTCATCGCCTTTCATGGATCTACAAATAGGGCTCCCTATCCTCAGGCTGGCTATATAATTGCCTTCATTCCCATCAAAGATGGCATGCCTCAAAAATGGGAAGTCTTTGCCGATGGATTCACGGGCAGAGATACAGTAGTGAATACATCTGATTCAAAATACAGACCGATGGGATTGGCACAAGGTCCTGATGGATCCTTGTATATTTCTGAATCAGAAAAAGGCAAGGTTTGGAAAGTGATGTATAAGAAAGACAAACGGAAATTTTATCCCAATGATCTGCTGGTCATGAAAGCCCGTGAACAAAGAACCTATATTAAAACGCCAGACCCGATCAAGGATAATCTTGATAAGGGAAGGATTTCGTACAACGGGCAAGAATTATACAGACGATATTGCAGAAGCTGTCATCAGCGCAATGGAATGGGAGATGGTGCTCTGTTCCCTCCATTGGGAGGATCAGAGTGGGTCAACGGGGATAAGAATAAATTGATTACTGTATTGCTCAAAGGTTTGGGTGGGCCGATTACTGTGGCAAACAAACAATACAACAACGTCATGCCTGCATTCAATTTTCTGAATGATTATCAAATTGCTGATTTATTGAGTTTTGTCAGAACCGGTTTTGAGAATCATGCAGATTCCATCAAGGCATTTGAAGTTACTGCTGTCAGAAAAGCTACGAAGTAACCAATCAACAGGTGCAGACTTACTTTACATAAATCGGATTGGCAATCCCATTCATGTCGTACACCACAGTACCTCCTTTGATGGTCATTTCACATTCAAGCCTTTCTTTACCGGGGATCTTGTAACCTGTTTTGTCGTAAAACCCAAAATCACCTTTACGGATTCTCATGATGCAAACATCTGCAATGGCTCCTTCCGAAATATGTCCCAATTCTTTTCTGTTGATGACCTCAGCAGGCGTTTGAGTACTTGCTTTGATTACATCTGTCAATGGCATGCCCATCAACATAAATTTTGACATCACATCGATCTGACTTTTCATGGATGTATTCATGCTGCCTGTGTGAAGATCAGTGCTGATTGTATTGGGAAAGAAGCCCGCCTTCAATGCAGGAATGGCCTGTGTGAAATTAAAACTCGCACCACCATAACCCACATCAAAAATGATTCCTCTTTCTCTCGCTTTCACCACAAATGGTTTGAGTTCATTGGTCTGCTCATCTACAATTGTTTCCCTGGAGCCATCCAAAGAGGCATACGCATGGGTATAGATATCTCCAGGTCTCAAATGTTTCATATACAAATCTTCAATAGACAGTGTTGGCTTGGCGCCACCAAAATCAATGATGACAGGCTTGTTGGCCAACTTCCCTGCCGCCACAACATTGTCGGTTGGAATCCAGTCGTGCCCCGAAAAATGCGCCAGCTTGAAACCTACAATGATATCACTGTTTTCAAGTGCAATCTTGGCAGCCATCTTCGGGTCCATATCATTCAAGTCTTGCTCATATTTTCCACCACGCATGCCTTCACCTACAATGTTTAAAAACGACAATACCCTTGTTTTGGAATTATCAATCACATTTTTCTTAAACGTTGAAAAATTCTTCCATCCTGCTCCACCACAGTCTACAATCGTTGTTACACCTGAACGGAACGTGAAACCATCCGGAGGAAGAGCACTCAAACCATCACTCAAATAATGATCCGGCTGCGTTCCGAAAAACACATGTCCGTGGATGTCAATCAATCCAGGCGATACAATCAATCCTTTGGCATTGACAACCTGCTTCGTTGAAGATGCATCAATGTTTTTTGCAACCTTGGCAATCTTGCCCGACTTGATGGCTACATCCATGATCTCATTCAGGTTGTTTTTGGGGTCGATGACCTTCCCACCTTTGATGACAATATCATAGACTTTCTCCTGTTGTGAGAATCCAAGCTGAATGGAAAAAACAAGAAGCAACAGACAAACTATTTTTTTCATGGCAATCTTTGTTGAGGTGTAACGATGAACTAATATACCCAAAAGTTTCATTTTTGCAGTTTCGCGCATCATGTTATTTCGTGATTTTTTTGTATATTAAAGTCTAAATTGATTGTTTCCATGTTTTCACTGATACTGATTGCATTTAATGCATTGTTCTCCGTTGCAACACCAGACACTACGCATTATGATTTACTGATAGGATCTTACACCAAAGAAGGTAATCCGGGAATTGAAGTATATGATTACAATGATGCATCGGCTAAAACATCCCAACGGTATGTAAAAAGCAATTCAAATGCATCTTTTCTGGCTGTCTCTGCAGATACCAAATCCCTCTTTGCTGTAACAGAGCAACCCGGAAATTCAAGTGTATCATCCTATGCACTGAATGAAAAGGGTGAATATGTTTTTCTCAATTCATCGCTCACCAAAGGAAATGGTCCATGCCACGTAGCGTATAGGGAGTCCACCAAAACAGTGTATGCTGCCAACTATGGAAGTGGTAGTTTAAGTGTTTTCAAAACCGAGAATGGAAAATTACTTCCCGCCGCACAGCATATTGTATATACTGGTTCGAGCATCAATAAAGCGCGACAAACACAACCCCACGCACATCAGGTAGTTGTTTCACCTGATCAACTGTATTTGTATGTAAATGATCTTGGAACAGACCGGATATACCAGCACCGAATTTATGCCGATGGCTTGGTGGATGAAACTCCCACACCCATTAACATAACTCCAGGCAATGGCCCGCGTCACCTTATTTTCAATGCCGCTGCAAGCCATGCATATCTCATCAGTGAAATGTCAGGCACAGTGGATGTGTTTCGTGTAGATAATGGTTCTTTCAAATTATTGCAAACCATTGCATCTGATACATCTTCTGCTGCAAGCAAAGCAAGTGCAGATATTCATATTTCTCCCAATGGAAAATGGTTGATCTCGTCGAATCGAATTACAACAGATCAACTCAGTGTTTTCTCTATCCAGCCGGATGGAACCTTGAAAAAAGTGTTACATCAGCCAGTAGTAAAAATGCCGAGAAATTTTTCATTTGATCCTTCTGGAAAATTTGTATTTGTGGCAAGCCAGACAGAACACCGTGTTCAGAAATTTTCTTTCAATGATGCAGATGGAAGTCTCACTGATCTTCATGATGATATCAGCGTGAAATCACCTGTCTGTCTCATCTTCGTGAAAACCGAAGCAGAGGTGGATGCAGAAGAACGCATCAAAACAAACAATATCACACTGATCCCTCCAACTGCACCAATCGCCAATTATGTGAAATATGTACAAGTGGGAAAAATGGTTTTCCTGTCTGGCCATGGTCCTGACAAGCCGGGCGGGGGACAGGTATTCGGTAAACTCGGAAAGGATCTTACGTTGGAAGAAGGGCAAGCTGCAGCGCGACTTACAGGCATTTCATTGTTGTCTACATTGAAAGGCTTGGTAGGTGATTTGAATAAAGTGAAACGAATTGTAAAACTCGTTGCATTGGTCAATTCCACAGACACATTTGTACAGCAACCTCTTGTGGTGAATGGCTGTTCCAATTTGATGGTGGAAGTCTTTGGAGATAGGGGCAAGCATGCCAGAACTTCTGTTGGGGTTAATGCATTGCCCAACAACATTGCCGTTGAAATCGAAATGATCGTTGAATTAAAATAAATCAAAAATGAAAACAGTACAACGCAGGTCCGCTTTCAAGAAAATCTTTGCATCTATATTAGGATTGACAGGTGTTTCAGCCATTGCAACTGCTGCAACCAAACAAGATGCTCAAGCTGAAAAAGAATGCAATGACATCATTATGCAAGATGATGTTCCCTTGTTTTCAAGTTCAACTACTTTCGGCGGAATGGTATTCCTTGCAGGAATAGGTGCTCACTTTGAGGGGGATATCAAGGCACATACAGATCATGTATTGAAAGAGATGGAAAAACAACTAATAAAAGCCAATTCCTCCATGGATAAGGTGTTAAAGGTGAATGTTTACCTCGCCGATTTGAATGATTACAAGGGATTGAATGAAGTTTTCAGAGGCAGGTTTGGCCCCAAACCACCTGTACGTACCACTGTTGCTACATACGGAGGGGTGCCGGGAAACTCATTGGTGGAAATGGATTGCATCGCTATTGCCAAC
>CANFHO010000140.1 GCA_947447005.1 Chitinophagaceae bacterium | reverse complement strand
CAACATACATTTCTTCATACTTGTTTTTTGTTATTGTTTAAATATACATCATTTAGGGAATCCTGAAATTTAGTTCCTGAGTTCTTTACCGGTTATATGAATGAATACATCTTCAAGATTGGCACCCTTTGTTTGCTTTTCTTTTTCAAAACCACTTGCTATTAAATCATCAATCAATGCAGCAGGATTATTCAGCGCAATGATTTTTCCGGCATCAATAATAGCTACGCGATCACACAAAAACTCTGCCTCATCCATATAATGTGTTGTAATAATGACCGTAGTGCCATTTTCTCTGATCTCGCGAATAAGATCCCACAAATTCCTTCTTGCCTGAGGATCCAACCCTGTCGTAGGCTCATCCAGGAAAATAATCTTGGGTTCATTGATTAAGGTTGTTGCTATTGAAAAACGTTGCTTTTGTCCGCCACTCAAGGATTTAAAATCAGACTTGGCCTTGTCTTCTAAATTGACTTTTTTCAATAGTTCCATTGCGTCAACATTCCTGTTATATAAACCTGCAAAAAGTTCAATCAATTCCACCAATTTTAATGCGGGATAAAATCCTGAAGTCTGAAGCTGAACCCCAATTATTTTTTTTATTTCATTTGGTTCTTTGTCTAAATCATATCCTGCAACGGTAATCTTTCCAGAAGTTTTAATTCTTAACGTTTCAATAATTTCCAGGGTAGTGGACTTACCTGCTCCATTTGGGCCCAATAACCCAAAAATTTCTCCTTGCATTACCTCAAAACTGATTCCTTTAACCGCTTCGAAATTGCCGTAATTTTTCTTGAGGTTTTCAACCTTGATGATCATGTTAATAAGATATACCAATTGAATTGGCAAGTGAATTAATAAAAAACATACGTCCCTTCTTTATCAACTGCCACAACTGGAAGTTTTCTATGGTCTTCAAAAAAATCATAGACTCTTTTGAGATTGAGTTCAAAAGGCTTTACTTCCGGAGAAACATCATAAAATTTATCCATATATTCTGCGCTACTTTTATCACGATATCGGGCAGGGAAAATATGAACAGGGATAAAATCCTGCCCTGAAGAACGAGCGAATGTTGCAAGAACATATAATTCCTCAATCTGACTATCCATGATTGGTATACACCCTACGGTTACACAACTTCCATGTATGTAAATATCACTTCCGGGATGCATAGAATCTGCCAAAAGTTTATCAGCAGGATTTGGATAATTCAATCCCAATGACAAATAATACGAACTATTTGGATTGAATTCATTGATATAATAGAATCCCTCAGGAACTTGATAATCACCTTCCATTCGCTTTGGTCCCATGGTTCCTGCCAAAGCACAGATTCTGTATTTCTTGAACATGGTGAACGTATCGGTTAGCCTGTTTTTCACCCAAACCTCCAGTTCACTATTGAATTTGAACGACCTGATATACATGTATTTCATGGGCCATTCAAGCTTTTGGGCTTTAAACTGCTTCTTTAGGGTATCCTCCTTGTTTAAAAAAGCTTGCGACACCCGAATAAAACTCTTCTGAAAATCCACAAAAGAGCCTTGTCCATGGCTTGAAAGCATGGTAAAACCGAACAAGAGCACTAAAAACGATATTTTTCTATTCATATTAAAGTGGATTCTCCTACATATGCAAAATTAAAGGTTTTGAATTAGCGATAAGTTAAAGATATTTGTAAAAGTTAAATAGGTTGAAATGGTTGAGTAGGTTGAAGAAAGATCTTAAACTCTATCAACTCCTTAAACATCTTCAACATTATTAATGGAAATCTAATAAAAGATACACAAATGAAAATCGGTATTCTTGGAGGAGGGCAGTTAGGACGTATGTTGCTTCAATCGGCCGCAAATTATCCGGTGGAAGTAAGCGTTATGGAAAAGGACCCTGAATGCCCTTCTGCTAAGCTTTGCCATCATTTTGTGTTAGGAGATATCAATCATTTTGAAGAGGTTATTGCATTTGGAAAGGAATTGGATGCCTTAACGATTGAGATTGAAAATGTAAATATTGATGCCCTCTTTGAACTTGAAAAGATGGGAGTTCGTATTATCCCAAGACCGGCCGCACTGAAAACGATTAAAAACAAGATCCTACAAAAAGAATTTTATAAGTCACACCAGATTCCCAGCTCAGAATTTCACATCACCAATGGGAAAGAGGAATTGAACGATCATCTTCATTTCCTTCCTGCAGTACACAAACTTGCCACAGGCGGATATGACGGAAAAGGTGTACAACTTTTGCATGGAAAAGATGATTTACAGCATGGTTTTGATGGCCCTGCAGTTCTTGAAAAAATGGTTCCCATTGAAAAAGAGATTGCCATTACGGTAGCAGTTGCTGAAAATGGAACCAATGCCATATATCCTCCTGTAGAAATGGTATTCGATCCCGTCTTAAACTTATTGGATTATCAGATATGTCCTGCAAAAATAAGTGACAAAACCCTTTGGAAAGCTGAAGCCATGGCTATTGCTGTTGCAAGAAATTTAAAATCTCCAGGGCTCTTCGCCGTTGAAATGTTTGTTGATAAGGAAGGTAATGTATGGGTGAATGAAACAGCCCCCAGGGTTCATAATTCAGGTCATCATACCATTGAAGCTCATTATAGTTCTCAATTTGACATGCTTTGGAGAATTATACTAAATTACCCACTGGGAAATACCCACCAGATTTTATCGTCTATTATGGTTAATATTATTGGGGCAGAAGGTTATTCCGGCACTGCCATGTATGAAGGGTTGGAAGATGTTTTATCCATTCCAGATGCATTTGTTCATCTTTATGGGAAAAAGGAAACCAAGCCAGGAAGAAAGATGGGACATGCAACCATTATTAGCAATGACCATCAGGAGTTGTTGCATCAGGCTAATAAGATTAAACATACGTTGATTGTTAAAGGAGATAAAAAAATTTAAATAGAACTATATGCCAGCTAAAAAGAAAGCAGCGGTAAAAAAAGCCATTGTAAGCATCATCATGGGGAGTGACAGTGATTTACCTGTTATGCAAGGTGCCGCAGATATGATGACTGAATTTGGCATTCCATTTGAGTTGACAATTGTTTCAGCTCACAGAACGCCAGACCGATTGATGAAATTTTCTTCCACAGCTGCAGCTCGCGGTATCAAGGTAATCATAGCTGGTGCAGGTGGAGCAGCACATCTTCCTGGAATGGTGGCATCTGTAACAACATTACCTGTGATTGGTGTTCCAATTAAATCTTCCAACTCTATTGATGGATGGGACTCCGTTCTTTCAATACTGCAAATGCCCAATGGAATTCCTGTAGCAACTGTTGCATTGAACGGAGCAAAAAATGCAGGTATATTAGCAACATCCATTCTTTCAACATCAAGTAAAACGATCGAGAAAAAATTAATAAATTATAAAGAAAAAATGAAAACAGAAGTGATATCCAAAGCTATTACATTAAAGGGAAAAGGCTATCTGAATCAGTTTGACTAACATGTGACTTTATTCAACAGACATTTTCAATCAATTATCCATGGATCAACACAATATAGAAAAACCAAATATAGAAACCTTAAAAACAGATATTCAGGCATTGGCCAGATATATTGACCATTCTATATTACAGCCAACTGCAACTGATCAAGACATGGAAGAAGGATGTCGCATTGCCATGAAATATGGCACTGCTACCGTCTGCATCAAACCATATGCAGTTGCGCGGGCGGCCAACATATTGAAAGGAAGTAAAGTTGGTGTTTGTACCGTTATTGGATTCCCGCATGGCGGACATACCACTGACATGAAAGTGATTGAAACAATTGAGGCATGCAGAAATGGTGCAACAGAAATAGACATGGTTGTAAATATTGGAAAAGTAATGCAAGGTGAGTGGGGATATGTACAAAACGAGATTGAAGAAATCATGAATGCTTCTTTGGAACACAATGCCATTCTTAAAGTGATCTTTGAAAATGATTATTTGAACGATGTGCAAAAGATAAAATTATGTGAGATTTGTTCAGAAGTAGGCGTTGCATTCGTTAAAACATCCACAGGATATGGCTTTGTCAAACAACCCAATGGAATGTCTATGACAAAAGGGGCAACAGTTCCAGATCTTGAATTGATGAGAAAGCATACTGCAGCACATATACAAATCAAAGCTGCTGGCGGTATTCGTAATTTGGACGATATGCTAAAAGCCATTGAAGCTGGCGCAACAAGAATTGGGGCAACTGCCACGGAATCTATCCTGAGCGGCATTCCATCTAACGATAAGGGAGGTTACTAATAAAACACCATAACACCAAACTGCTGATCCATGGCAAGAGAATGCCTGAGAACCATTTCAATAAATGCTGGCCCATATTCAGCATAATATGGCATAAAGTTATCAACCCGCTCCTGTAAGTTATTGTTGGGAAACAATTCAGCCTTCAGCTTCCAAATCCTTTGAAGCTGAATAGAATGTTTTTTCCGCTCAGCCTTGAGCATTTTTTTCTCTAAAGTTTCTACCTTCTTTAAAAGATCTACTTCAAGTGCATGAACATGTTGAAGCAGACTTCTGTCCACTTTCCCGGATTGCTCTCTTAAAATGGCAAAATAGTCGCGAGCCAATTGCATTTCCTTTTCAAGTGAAAGAGTTGCTCCTGCCCACTTTACAACCATTTCATTGGCAAGCATTGTTTCATCTTTAAATAGATCTGCAGGGGAAATTTCTAACGCATTCAGTTTATGCTCCTGCTTGCCATTCATAATCAGGAAACTGTTCCTCAATACCAACATTGGAAATGGAACATGATAATGAGAGAAAAGTCCTTTCAGCTGCATCCAATAAGCCACTTCAGAACCTCCACCTACAAATGCAATATTGGGTAAAATGGTTTCTTGATAAAGTCCACGCAAAATGACATTGGGACTAAATCTTTCAGGGAATGAATTCAGTTCTTCTAAAATTTCTGCCTCAGAGAAACGTATGGCAGTTCCATCCACACTGTAAACGTTTCCACGCTTATCTATACGATTTCTGATACCATCTCTTAAATAAAAAAGATTTATTTGTCGGGGATTCACCTGGAGCCCATATTGCTTATCCAATGCCTCATTGGTTTCAGAAACAATCGAGTAAGGAATGTTTTGCAGAAGATCATCTTTAAAAACAGATTTCATGACTGACTTCAACGCTGAATGGTCTGGCTGTAGGACCAACAACCCTGATGCACTGAATAAACTGTTTAAAATGGCAAAAACTCCT
>CANFHO010000139.1 GCA_947447005.1 Chitinophagaceae bacterium | reverse complement strand
CGTTTAAAAGACATGGGCAAATGGATGAAGATCAATGGCGAAGGAATCTATGGAACCCGCATGAATAAAGTATTTGGAGAGGGTGAGAACATCAGGTTCACCAAATCCAAAGACGGAAATGCACAATATGTATTCATGTTTGATTTTCCAGAGAATGGGAAACTGAACATCAACAAGATTGATATTCCAGCCGGAGCAAAACTTACCATGCTTGGTGGAAAGAAAAATCTTAAATGGAAGAAGACAGAAGTGGGATATGAAGTTGCAGTACCTGCAGATTTGAAAGCAGTGAGTGAGTGGGTATGGGTGGTTAAGGTAGCACGTTCCTAATTTTGTACAAGAACGGTGGAAGAGTGGAATAGTGGAATAGTGGAAGAGTGGAATAGTGGAGATATAATATCATTCCACCTTTCCACTTCTCCACTCTTCCACTGTTCCACCTTTTTAATTTCTCTCCACCTCTGCATAGACCCTAGGCAATGCAGCCTTCAAACGATCGTAGGTGGCTTGTGAAATATTCTTGTGATCGAAGGGAACAAAGCGAACGAATTTTTTATTTTCCCCTTCATTTCTACCGTATTTATATTCGTAGGTAAACCAGCCATCTTGCTGGAGTTTAGCTTCCGGCAATGCTGGATTGGGCACAGTGATGTAAAATTTGTTTTGTCCTTTTTTGACATTGTTATCCAGCGTCATGGCGCGCATCGCGATGTATGCTTCCTTGGCCGTTTCTACCGCAGGATCAATCAATTCAACATGTTCAGCCAGTACTGCACGATATGGGTAGTTGCCATTCAATTTCAGATTGTATAATTCTTTCAGTACATGTTTAATGGTGTCTCGCATGAAAGGATAGTGTGTGCAGCCGAGGATCAAGGTGTTCATCGGCGTAGTGATTTGCTCTGATCTCATTTTTTCAAAGAGACTCACCAGGTGGTAGCGTACATAGTTTTCAGGATCGTTCAATTGAATATCCAGGCATTTACCTTTGTCGTCGAATTCACACAAGAGCTTATTGTTCTCTTTATTGAACTTGTATACATTCAGCAGGGCCGTGTCGATTTTGTACTTGTTGTTGAGGACAGAAGGACCTTTATAATCCTTTCTATATGTGGTAGCTGTGTCAACAAAAAAGCTGTAATCACGGTCGATGGCATCCGCCAATCCGAATCCGCCCTGGCTCACGATTACAGGCTCACTCATGTTCAGTTTTTTTGCCATGGCACGAATGGTTTTTGGATATCCATCCGAGGCAACGGTACCTGCTGTAGCAAAAACACCGATGGCACCTTTCGTATGTGTTGTCTGATAGGCAAGTGCCGCTTTTACCCCTGCGTTGATTACTCCAACTACCGGAGGTTGTGAGGCAGTATGTGATGCAAAATCCTTCACTTCATCCAAAGCAAAAGCGGTGGCGGTATTGCAAGCAAGTACCAGCATTTTCACCCCTTGCTTCTCCCCTTCGCCTTGATTCAGTAAGGTAAGATCGTATTTAGTTTTTAAGAGAAAATCCATGTTCTTGATAACATGCTCCTGCAGGAGTTTTGTTTTCTTTTCAGCAGCGTAATTGCCATAAGGCATGTTGGCCTGGTCAGCGAGGTATTCAAAGTATTCCTTTTCGAAATCCAATTTTCCATCCGCACCAGGTTTCCCAGTTACATTATTGAAGGCATCCAAAGTCAGCATCGCTTCCAGCACGGTGAGTCCCCCTGTTCCAGAATCGAATACCCCTATCGGGAGCGAACGCTTGCTGGCAACCTGGGCCGAAGCAATGGTTATGGAAAGGAGACAAAAAACCAATATGAAGGGCCTCAAGCTGAACACTTTCATCTTTATGCTGTTTGATTCAAAGTTAGTGCAGATGGTTTACCAAAATGCAGTGCAATTCAACGGATTTTTCGGAAATTTGTGCTAACAAAAAATCAAATATGAAAAAAATACTTGGTCTATCACTTGTTTTGGCTCTTTTTGCTTCATGTGGCAATCAAGAGAAAGCTATAACAAATGAGCAAAGCATGGAAGTGAAACAGGATACTACAGCAACTCAAGTGGCGGCATTCACGCCGGAAATGGTGGTGAATAAAAAAGACTATTCCTGTGGCATGCCTGTTTCAGCGGGTATCAGTGATACCTGTCACGTTGATAGCAAAGCGTATGGATTCTGTTCATCAGAATGCAAAGCAGAATTTTTGAAGGATCCCAAAAAATTCATCGCAGAAAACAAAGAATAATATGGCAACCGTAAAAGCGTACGCAGCACAAGACAGTAAAGCGCCATTGGCGCCACTAAGCATTGAAAGAAGAGCATTGCGTGAACACGATGTTCAGGTGGAGATTTTATATTGCGGTGTGTGTCATAGCGACATACACACTGCACGTGACGAATGGGGAGGAGCAGTCTACCCTGTTGTACCCGGCCACGAAATTGTTGGTAAAGTAAAGGCAGTAGGTTCAGGAGTAACCCGTTTTTCAGTAGGACAAACCGTTGGTGTAGGCGTGATGGTAGACAGTTGCAGAACGTGTTCAAATTGCAAGAGTGATTATGAGCAGTATTGTGAAGAAGGTATGACAGGAACCTACAATGCATTGGAGCGCGATGGTTCTGGCATGAGAACGATGGGTGGATATTCAGCAGAGATCGTAACCGATGAAAATTATGTGTTGAACATCAAGGAAAGTGAGAACCTGGCAGGTGTAGCACCTTTGTTGTGCGCAGGTATCACTACATACTCTCCGTTGAAATTTGCCAATGTTCAAGCAGGCATGCGTGTTGCGGTGGTAGGATTGGGTGGCTTGGGACATATGGCTGTAAAATTTGCAGTAGCATTTGGCGCGGAGGTAACAGTAATCAGTACATCTGCATCTAAAGTACAGGAAGCAAGCAAATTGGGAGCGCATCATTTTATTCTTGCAAAGGATGTGGATGCGTTGACTCCATATGCATCAAAATTTGATATCGTATTGGATGCCATTTCAGCAGATCACGATTATACACAGTATTTGAATCTTTTGGCATTGAATGGAAAGTTGCTTGTGGTAGGCTTACCAGAGCATCAACCTAAAGTATCACCATTTGCATTGATCAAAAACAGGAGAAGCATCATTGGTTCCATGATCGGATCGATCAAGGAAACACAGGAGATGCTGGACTTCTGCTATGAGAAAAAAATATATGCAGATATCGAAACAATTGCTGTATCTTATATCAACGAAGCATATGAGAGAATGATCAAAGGAGATATCAAATACAGATTTGTAATAGATATGTCAACATTATAAAAGCAATTGCATGTCAGATTTTAACAGAAGAAATTTTCTTACAGCCCTCCCAGCCCTTTCCATGGTGAGGGCTTCTTCTTTTTCTGCAGATGAAAAAAAGTCTGACAGAAATAATCGTTTGAAGATTAGCTTGAATGCCTATTCCTTCAACGATATGTTGATGAAGAAATTAATCAGCAAATCCGAAATATTGGAATTTTGTGCAAAAACTGGTTTCGATGCTGTTGATATGACAGGCTACTATTTTTCAACCTATCCAAATACGCCATCAGACCAGGAAATATTTGACTTCAAGCGGAAAGCACATGAGTTGGGTATTGAAATCAGTGGGACAGGTGTACGAAATGAATTTTCATATGCAGACCAGGTTGCATTAGACAAGGAAATTGATATTGTAATTCGTTGGATAGAAGTAGCAGCAAAATTGGGTGCGCCAGTACTCAGAATTTTTACTGCCAAACAATATTGCACGGGTGATGAAAGAAAACGTGTGAATGAAAGAATTCATTTTGCATTGGAGAAGTGTTTACAAAAGGCAGCGGCCTATGGAATCATTCTTGGCATTCAGAATCACAATGATTTTTTGCATACGGCAGATGAGTGTCATGAACTGATAGGCGGCATCAACAACAAGTGGCTTGGATTGGTATTGGATACGGGAACCTTTGTATCAAATGACCCTTATGAAGAAATCAAAAAGTGTCTTCCGCTTGCGGTGAATTGGCAAGTAAAAGAAAAATTGCTTTTGAATGGCGTTCAAGCCTATATGGATTTGCCTAAGTTATGCTCCATCATCAAAGGCTCTGGATACAGCGGAAATGTTCCCATTGAAACGCTTGGTTTCAATGACCCTATCAATGAAGTGCCTGTGTTTTTTGAAAAAGTCAGAAGAGAGTTGAGATAGTGGAGAAGTGGAATAGTGGCTGTTTAACTATTCAACGCTTCCTCTACTCCACTTTTCCACTATTTCACCAACCTACTCATCAGCAACGCAGCTCTCTTGATGAGATACGGAAACTCTTTGAGATTGATTGTTTCGCCTACTGCATGTGCACCTTTTCCACTTGCGCCGAGTCCGTCGATACAATCTACATATGCAGCGATGTAAGAAATATCTCCTGCACCACGAGATCCTGGATCACCTGCAAGGGTTGCACCCATGCCTAAGTCGCTTGAAACTTTATTGATCACTCCCAACACTTTTTCATTTCCTGCAGTTGGTGCCATTGATGGTATGCCATCAGAAAATTGAATCGATGCTTTGGTGCCTGAAAGATTTTTTGCAACAATGGATTTCATCACTTCACGTGCATTGTTCTTTTGTTCTTCTGTCAGAAAACGAAGATCGCCTGTAACCGTTACGGCAGGTGAAATGATATTTGATTTACCAATCGCCGTTCCTGAACCTTTTGCATCATCATACTGCATGTCCGATCCACCAAGAATGATTCCCGGATTGAATGTGAGGTATTTTTCTGTCGATAGTTGTGTGCGGAATTCATTGAGGATTCTTGCGGCCTCATAGATGGCGCCATATCCTGATTTTTCTGTGAACACGGTAGATGAATGTCCTGTAAGTGCCGACACGTCAAGCTTCCAGCCACTTGCCCCTCTTCGTGCAGTTGCCACAATGTTTGTACCAACTGCCGTTTCAAATCCCAATGCGATATCCGATTGTTTTGCTCTTTCAATGAAATCACCTCTGCTCAATGAGCGTGGAGAGCCTCCATGTTCTTCATCTCCAGTAAAATACGCTGTGATCGTGGTATTGTCTAACAAGCCATAATGATTCAATGCTTGCAATGCAACAATCATCACCACATCACCACCTTTCATATCATTCACTCCTTGTCCTGTGGCAGTGGAGTCATTCAACATGGTGAATGGATTCGCAGGCATATCGGGCTCAAACACCGTATCAAGATGTCCGATGAGAAAAAGTTTCTTCCCTTTGTTTCCTTTTCGCGTAGCAACAAGATGTCCTGCGCGTTTCATGGAGTCCGGCATGTTGAT
>CANFHO010000138.1 GCA_947447005.1 Chitinophagaceae bacterium | reverse complement strand
TTTGTACTTCTTTTCCCCCAATTGGTTTGTGCCCTGTTTGATAAAAAAGCCAATCGAACTGGTTCGATGGTTGCATTTTTTGTTTCATTGGCGTTACGAGCTGGAAGCGGGGAGCCATTGTTTAATATCCCAGCATTCATCGATTATCCGGAATGGTGGCCAGTAAGAACGATTGCAGCATTGGCAGGAGTCATTCTGTTGCCATTGGTTTCAAGAATGGTGAAACAAAATTCCAATAGCGATATTCAATCAGACAAAAAAGAGTTCAACATAATTGTATGAAAAAAAACAGTTTTATTTTACTTGTTTTATTAAGTTTTGTTTCTGGCATTTATGCACAAAAGAAATTTTCCGGAAATCCAATTCTACCCGGTTGGTATGCTGATCCTGAAGCAAGTATTTTTGGTAAGCAATACTGGATTTATCCAACGTATTCTGATGCATACAACAAGCAAGTATTTTTTGACGCATTTTCTTCCAAGGATTTGATCACCTGGAAAAAGCATGAACATATTTTGGATACTTCATCAGTGAAATGGGCCAAGCGCGCCATGTGGGCTCCTTCTGTGGTAAAAAAAGATAATAAATATTATTTCTTCTTTGGTGCGAATGATATCCAAAACAACAACGAATATGGAGGTATTGGTGTAGCAGTATCCGATAAACCCGATGGTCCGTTTAAAGACCTATTGGGGAAACCCTTGATTGATAGATTTTACAACGGGGCACAACCGATAGATCAATTTGTGTTTCATGATGCCGATGGAAAATATTATATCATTTACGGAGGTTGGAGGCATTGCAATATTGCGCAGCTCAATGATTCATTTACAGGATTGGTGCCCGATCAAAACGGGAATACATTCAAAGAGATCACGCCAAAGGGTTATGTGGAAGGTCCGTTTATGTTCATTCGAAACGGAAAATATTATTTCATGTGGAGTGAAGGAGGATGGACGGGACCTGATTACAGTGTGGCGTATGCCATGGCAGATAATCCATTTGGACCGTATGAACGTATTGGAAAAATTTTGGAGCAGGATGCTTCTGTGGCAAGAGGTGCAGGGCATCATTCCATTATTCACAATGCCAAGAAAGATGCATGGTATATAGTCTATCATCGTCGCCCTCTATCAGAAACAGCAGCCAACAACAGGGCTACATGCATCGAGCGAATGTATTTTGATACGAATGGAAAAATACTTCCAGTGAAGATTTCGTTTCAGGGGGTGGAGAAGCAGAAGTTGTAGTGAAAATTTCTCAATTACATGAACCCTTCATTTAGCACTGGCAGGAGCTTTACACCTCCTGTTTGCAAGGCATATTCCATCAAGTCAGTTACTCGCTGAAAATTTTCTATAAGTAATGTATATGATTTAGACAGATATTTTTTGTGTGCCTGTGTACGTTTATACAGATAAATTCCAAAAATTGTTTTGATTACAGCAGTAAGACAATTCGAACCTTAGATACTTGAAAAATACAAAATACTTGGTATTTTTTGGATATGGTGAATATGATATTTTTATCAAAACTAAAAAGATGAGAAAAAAGTACATATCACTGCACATCCTTTTTCTTCTTTCTTTCTCTCTAACGATATTCGGACAAAATATTCAATTTCCGAAAGTGGAACCCTTTTCCTCAGGACCGATTAAAATCTTTAGCGAATGGACCCCATCTCAGAAATTTCTAAAACTCAATCCCAATTTTCTGAAAGATGGTTCTTATCAATTATCAGAAGATTTACTTACCAAAAATGACAAGTATTTTAATTCAGATGCAAAAGGGGGATATAATTGTTTTCCAGAAATATTCAGAAATATTGGCTCAGATGAATTTCCTGCAACGTATGAAATGCGCGTTCATTCCCGAAACAATAGTGATGTGTTAAAAGGAGTTCATTTTACATTTACATGTAATCAAGAGCTAAAAAATAATTTACCCTATGACAGAAGAAACACTTTCGCACAAGAAGCTGAAATTGATATTGATGACATCGGTAAGAATTTGAGTGAGTTAAATTCAATTTTCAATATTGCAAGTGGAAAAATTGCATCAGAAAATAATATAAAGAAATATGAAGTAGTAGATTTTGCGAGAAGTGAATATGGAAATACATTTCTGGAACCGAGTGATGTAATTCTTGATTTTCAATGCATTGGAATTATATCCACCAATAAGGGTAAAATGTGGATTCCCTTTTTATTACCTGTGCCCGGAGTTTCTATATTGCTTCCTCCAAATATGTATTATGTTTTTTTTGCAAAACATAAACAAGGAAGTTATCCAAGTACATGCCTATATCAACTAAATGTAAAAGATGTAACTGGTAAAATTATCAAATCATACAAACAAGCCATCTTTATTGGCGAAAAACATAGGATAGAAAATTCTTTTTCGCGTGAAACAGATGAATACCCACTATTAAAAAGTTCTATGAAGGTTGGAATGCAGTCGCTGCTAAACAGGTTTTTAAATGATGAAGCAGCAGTTCAAAATACGCAATTGATAACCCAACAATGGGATGAACTAAAAAATGAAAATCCTACCATGGTGGAGATGATTCGGGCTAAAGCCAGATTGAATCATTTTGAATCCATGAAGGAAATGTACTTAGCAAGACTCAAGGAGACGAATCAACAACTACGGGAACAAGGTCAAACCATTAAAGAAGATTTAAGCGGCCCACAACAACCTTTGCAAGCTATGGTTAGCCAATATTATGCCAAACAACTCACCAATAATACATTAAACACGCTGGGAAGTTCAATAGCAAACCTAGGAAAGGGATATATTTCGAAGTACGCAATTGATAAGTTGATGAAAACATCGAAAGTACTTACAGCAAAGTACAAGGAAACTGAAAAAAAGGAAGCTGCGTATTTATCAAGTGTAAAATCAATCATTGAAAATGATCCTTCAATTTCATTATACTTGAATTCAAATCAAGGTGGAGAAGAATTACTAACAAGTGTACTAAAAGAAGTTTCAGAAAGTCAGAAATTCGCTTCAGGATTTGTAGACAAGTACTACAATAATGCCAAAAATTCATTTGATGAATTCAGCTCATCCTTGAACAGTTCAAATAATAGTCAAACGAATTCAATAGGCAGTTATGGCAGTGGTAATTCAGCTATCGCCAATACCAATGCAATGAGTGGTGTTAGTAAAGGGGCAAATGCCACAAAAGTTAACCCCAAATGTACCCCTGCACAAGAAGCCGAGTGTAAACGCAATATCGATCTTTGCTATAAACAAAGTGCTGAATATCTGAAATGGCAAAGAACACGTTCCAACATAGACTATCTTGAGCAGGATGCAAAACTGTATCAATGTGCGTTGGACCTTGGCTCAAAATGTATGTCAGATGCAGGTATTATAGCGATTAAAAAAGCTCTCACTTCTGCCAAACAAGCTGCGGCTGGCTTACGAAGTGCTCGTTAAAACAAGTAATATTACCTGTAATATATCAAAATATGACAATAAGAAGAATTGTAATTTCTTTTTATGTAATGTTAACTCTTTTGTTTTCTGCTAACGTATATGCTCAATTCACCTTAAAGGATTTGGGGTATGACTTGAGCAAAAATCATAGTCAAGATAACTTTAAAAGTTGGGAAACCCTTCCATTAGATGGTTCAAATTCAAATTTTCCAGTGCAATTAAGTTACCGGATAAAAAACTGCTCTGTATTTAGAAATAAAAGCATGGGCGAATTTTTTCATCCGCTTGGCAAACTGCAAGTGAAAGTTGATAATTTGAATGGGTATAAAGACAAGATGAATATGGTTTCTGGAAGGGTTGTAATCACTGCCATAAACCTATATCCAAGAAACAAAAATGGATTTTCCAATGCTGAACCTGCGCAGGTAACTGAAGAATTAAAATTTTCCATCATCGTGGATATGAATCATTCAGATATTGCAGAGGAAGACATTCCCTGTTTTTATAAAATGAAAAGCATTGAATTTATTCCTGATGTTGTAGAAGATGAAATAATGAATAAAGGCACTTCCAAAGTAAATGAAAAAGCAGGTGCATCAAAAGAAGGGGACAATGATAATACTAAAACATCCGCTTGTGAACATTCGTTGGAATTTGATGATTGGTCGGAATGGAAAAAGATAAATGATAGCGACTATGAAATTGGGTTCAAATATTCCCTTTATTATAGAACTAAGAAATGCAATAGAAAATGTACGGATGCATCAAAGAGTATAAACACAAACTTTAAACATTCTATCAATGTAATTGAAATTAAAGCAGATGACAAATCTCCCTTTGATAATGATTATGGTTATGTAACTGGAGTGTTTAATTTAGGAGGTTCAGGTGGCATAGGGGGAAAATATTCATTCATACTTAAAAAAGGAGAAGTTTCCACTTTTAAAATGAATACCTATGATATCTCTATAGATAAAGTTGTCATTCAATTACCACCTGCAGAATGTATTAGGTTAAAAAAAGAGAATGGAATCCAAACATTTAGCTCTTCCAACACATTAAATTTTTGTTCGAGAATAAATAACAATAATTATTCATTTCTTGATGAGACCTATAAGAAAGAAAAACAATATTGGAAAGTCTTTGGAAACAAGGAACTATATTCTGAAAAGCCTTCAGAACGTAAGAACTATTTTTTTGAATATAAACCAGCCGGGGGTATGGGAGTCAGGGGTTGATTTTTTAAAGTACTCTGTTATGAAAATAAATGCAGATTTAAATTGATTTCACGATACAATATATCAAACCAATGAAAAGCACCTTCATATCTATTCTTTTTACATTCTTTTCCATCCATTCATTTGCTCAGCTGTCTGAACAAGATGCCGTTCTGAGATATGAAAAGGCAGCTGAGCTTTTTCAAGCCAACAAATATCATGATTGCGCCATTGCGTGCAATAATCTCATGGATTCGATGAGAAAAGCTACGCCCAAGGTACTATACCTCTATATAAGAAGCATCTATGAAAACTACACCAATAGCAACGATTCTTCTGAAACAAAATTTAAAAACAACTACAAAACATTTACAGAATGGCTAACAAAATGTGATCAATTCTTTGGAGCGATTGATCAAACCAAATACCCTAAAGAAAAATACGACGATATCCTCAAAGCCAAAACTTATTTTTCAAGCAAACAGAAGGAATTTGAATACGAAAAAAACCGAACCCCGCAGGATGCCATTGCTTTTTTGAATGAATGTGCGGATAAATTCAAATTTGCATATAAAGTTAAATCAAATGTCGTTAATCAGTGTGTATACTTAAAATATTCACTAGATGATTACATATTAACAGTTAGGGCTGTTC
>CANFHO010000137.1 GCA_947447005.1 Chitinophagaceae bacterium | reverse complement strand
TTACCCATGATAGGTTTGATCTCCCTGTCACCCGCATTGTAAATCACATTATTGGCTACTGTAGTATGGCTGGTGGCCCAATCCAGAAAGACCCCATTTGCAAGGGTTCTGCGGGGTTTGCTGCCTGGCAGCTGCTCATACCCCCATATATCATAAAGATAATTGTTCATGATGTAATTGGGAGCGGCCAAGCGGTTCATCGTGGCGAAGTGAATGGCTGCACCATCAATGGTGGTTTGCATGCAGTCATGAATTTCATTGAACTCAACAACGTTGCCCCCCTGGTTCCTGAAGAGGAAAATTCCGTTCCTGGAGAGGTCACTAAAGTGATTGTGTGCAATATAATTTCCCGCTTCCATGGCCATCGATGCAGGCCTTGAATCAATGTGCACACCTCCCCCATAATAACGGATTTTACCACAATGCTCTACCGTATTTCTTGTTATTCGATTGAGTATCGGAAATACTTTTGACGCTTTTTCTCCTGGCGTATAGATTTTGGTATCGTCCATATAAGACAAGCGTGCACCCGTCATCAGCACACCACCGCCACCTGAATTTTTCACTGTATTGTTATCAAAGACATTGTTTCTACTGTCAAGGTGCAGCCATAATGCATAGCCACCAATGTTTTCAAAATGACAATCGGTCATGCTGCAGGATTGCGTATTTTCAAACATTACTGCACAGTCTGTATGAACCCTCGCTTCAATTTGACCCAAGGTAAACGTGGTATGACGGAAATCAAAACCCTGAAATTGAATATTTTTTACAGCAATACCTTTCTCTATGTCCCCTTTCAGATAAAATATTCTGTTCAGGTAAGGAAAAATTATTTCTAAATCATTGGGTGATGTACCCTGCAATGGCTTGTAATAGAGTTTACCTTCTTCATGGTTGAGATACCACTCTCCTGGCATGTCCAGCTCCTCCTTTACCCCTTCAATCCAAAACCAACTTCCCTTATCGATTTCACCATGTTGTTCCCGAGGTCCTACCTTGATAACAGAATTTTCAATATCAACTGCTGTTACATCGTTCCACTGATTGAAAAAACGCCAGCGGGGCACTAAATTAATTTGAGCATCAGGTTCGGCTCCCCAGCTTTTTTTTATTTTACCCTCCGGAATTTGTACTTCATTTTTTGTATTGGCAACTGAATAAAGAAAGGGATTTTCCAAATGAGCATTGGGGTATCGGGCCCGAATAGCCCTTTTGCCATTCACAAAAAGTTCCCGAAAGTTGAGCGGCATCTCAGGCTTTTTTGAATATCTCTCCGCTTCTTTTTCATTTCTTTTCCAGCTCCTAGCCTCTGGGACAGAAACAAACCAAATACCATCATTTCCTTTTTTCCAGTTACCCTTTATGCGTTTCCCTCCACTCAGGATTACTTTTTCTCCCTCTGATGCTTTCCATATGATTGGAGCCGACTTTGTACCTGAATCCTCCGCAGTAAACTCTAATGTCTCTGCTAAAAAATAAGTACCGCCACGCACAATCACCTCAATAGAACCTTTAAACCCAGATTGTTTTGCAACCCGAACAGCTTGTTGTGCAGCTTCAAGAGAAGCCAGGGGTTTTTGAAAAGACCCATCATTGGAGTCCTTGCCCTGAAGAGCAACATAAATTTTTTTCACTTCCTTATCAGGGAGTTGAAATGACAATAAAAAACATATGCCCAAAGAAAATAACCCAAAAACAATCTTTTTAACCATGTAATTAATTTTTTAAAAGCTTTTGCAACTGTTTTCCCAAAATTTCATAGCCCTCAAGATTGGGATGCAATCCGTCAGTGAACAATGCTTCATTGACTTTGCCAGTTTTCAGGAACATTCCTTTGCCGATATCCGCAAATCTAATTTGCTCAGCCCTTGTCATTTTTCGAATATTTTTATTGATCGAAATGATGCGATCCTCGTAGTCGCGTCTTGGATATATGCCCAATAACGTAATCTCAGCCATTGGTTGGTGACTTTTCAATACCTGGACCAAAAAACGAAGGCCCTTCAGTATTTCTTCATTGCTGTTGACCCGCAAATTATTGGTGCCGATATTGATCAATATTTTTTCTGGATTGATATCTTTCAGTTCATCGTGATAAATCCTCCAGAGAACATTTTCAATCCTATCGGCCCCAAATCCAAAATTTCTTACCTCAAATGGGGCAAGGTATTTTTCCCAGGAGTCTTTGCTTTTGGCATTTGGCTTTCCTCCCCAGTTGTGGGTGATGGAATTCCCTATCAGCAATACTTTATTGGATTCTGTTTTGTTTAATGCGAGCATGGATCTGTGTCTCCCTTCCCAATCATAACCGGCTGGTGTTCTCCGCTGGCGAATGGGTATCTGCGTTTTCAAATTGCCCACCGGCTCAAGGAATATCTCCCTTAATTTTTTTTCATAAGCCGCTGCGTATTTCATCATGCCAATGTCGTTAGGATGTGCTCCGTCAGACATGTCATCCATTTGAATATTGATTTCCTTTTGGGTCAACATGTATATCCCAGTGATATTTTCACTTTTCAATTGGTTCAATGCTGCCGCTAATACCCTATTAGAAAGATCAGCATAGGTATGCCGATTGGGATGTAAATACCCATCGGCATACCCTGCATGTTCTGTACACAAGATTGGTGTAAGAGGATGTCGTGCCCGTATGATCTTTACTGCGTCAATAATATACCTCGATAGTTTAATTGAATCAAGGGATGGATTGGCCAAATCAAGCAATCCATCAATCAGATATACTCTTGCATCCCTATCACTAATCCGTTCAATCAAACCTTTTTCGAGGAAATCATTTTCTCCAAAACTGAAATTGAGCACATCTCGATCCATGTTGCGAGACAAAATATTTGTCCAGGCAAGACCTGGACGTGTAGCACCCTGTCCTTGTACAATAGAAGAACCCAAAACAACGATGGGCTTTTCTGAACGAATCGGAAGTGGATTTAAAAGACTCCCCTTTGGCACCCCAATTTGCAGATCATCGACTGAACTGAACAATGGTAAAAAAAGCTGATACTCCCTGCCCAGCTTGTGGAAATTGTCGTTGGCAAGAAGCTGAAAAAAAAAATGTTGTACTGAATCTTTAATCAGCGATTTTGATGAAGCCCAATGCCATAATCCGTCACTGTCAATGGCATAAAGATCGACACCATTTGCAGGAGCATTCCTGTTGGAAATGGAGGCAGACTGCTTGTACCTTACCATTATTTCAGGAGCATTAGAAACAAATCGCAATGAAAGTCCTGCACTCATGGGAGACTGTGTCTTCCACCAAACAGTATCTGTTTGGGCAGACGCCATAAAAAACATTGCTTGAAATAATAAAATAACGAAACCTCTCATCAGTTGATTTTTCAAAACTGTCAGACCAGTTATAGCTTATAATTTACAGAAATATTTGTTATTAAATCCAATCTAAAAATCAAACACCCTTTCTCATTTTTTAATTTACCGTTCAGCAAAGAAAAAATCCAGAGGCCATTTAATTTTCAATAAACCAAATGACCTCTGGAAATAGTTCAATCAATTGAAATCAACAACATCAATACCCGGGATTTTGAACAAATCCAGGATTCTTGTTCACATCAATCTCTGCCTGAGGAATAGGCCAGAGATAGTTATGGGGCTTGAATACCCTTGGGTTATCCATGATCTTGAAATTACCGGTTACAGCCAATAAAGAATTGAATGAAGCATAATCAGGCGATGAGTTTGCATCTAACGTGGGCTTAGGAAGCGTATAATAAATTGTCTTGTTCATTGCCTTACCAAAAAGTATTCCATTCATCACTTTATCAGCAATGTTCCACCTCCTTATATCAAACAGACGGAGACCCTCTCCTGCCAATTCAATCTTACGCTCTCTTCTGACAATGCTGCGCAATTCAGTTTGGTTGGTCGTTTGAATGGATGGATAGAGTGTAGTTTGAGTAGCAGCGACCCCATAGCCACGTGCCCTGACCAGGTTGATTGCATCAAGAACGGATGCATCAATCTGATTCAGTTCAATCTTTGCCTCAGCATATGTCAGCAGCACTTCCGCGTAACGTATGAGCATGAAGGCTAACTCCGACTGATTAGGAACCGCAATATCCAAGGGGTCCAGATATTTTTTCATGATGTATCCAGAATAGGATGAGAAAGCATTGGTTACCTCCAAATTCGGAATCTTTGCAAAAGTCGGACTATACCTGGTACAGGTAGTACTATCCGGATGATAGGTCATGTTAAATGTAATACCCCCTGCACCAAACCAAGTATCTCCATCACCCAGCAAGGTTTGACGCATCCTGGGATCCCTGTTTTTAAAAGGATCAGCAGTTGAATATAATGGAGACTTATCAATTGTTTGCCCATCGGTACATTCATAGCTATCTGCCAGGGCCCTTGTCGGCACAAGGCCTGAGAAGCCACTTGAATTTCGGGCCTGATTGTTTTGGGGTGTAGCAGTGGTTCGGATGGTTAGCTTATAATCAAAAGCAAAAATTGACTCTCTCGAATTTTCCCCTGCATACATGAACAGGTTTCTGTAACTTGGATAAAGCGAGTGATAACCAAGATCCATTACACTTTTTGAAGCGGCAGCAGCAATATCCCATTTGGAGTTGTAAAGTGCAATACGGGCTTTCAGGGCCAAAGCAGAAGTCTTTGTTGCCCTTCCGATATCTGTTCCAGTGTATGACAATGGTAATTTGGCAGCAGCAGAATCCAAGTCAGTGAAGATGAAATTCAGCACTTCAGCTTTTGAAGTTCTGGGCAAAAAAGATTCTTCAGCTGCAATTGACTTAACAACCAAAGGTACATCGCCAAACAAGGAAATCAAATTTGCATAATAATAAGCCCTCAGAAATTTTGCTTCACCTTCAATCCGACTGTATTGTGCGACTGGGGTAACGGCTTTTGCCTTTGACATATTGTCAAGAAGCATATTGCATCTTCCTATACCAATATAGGATTGCGTCCAGATGGTTTTGATCATTGTGGTATTGGATGTATGCTGACCCAAGCCTATGGCTTGTGCATCTGTGGCGGGTCTTTGCCAAATGAGATCGGATGTCCCTTCCAGTTGCATCTGATATGGGAAACCATCTTGCTGATAAGACAAGGTAGAATAAGCACCATTGACTGCTAAATTCAATTGTTCTGCAGTAGTAAAATAGGTTGCACTATTGGGTTGATCTTCGGGATAACGGTTGAGGTAATCTTTATTACAACCAACCAGAAGGATAGCCAAAACTAACCCTATGATAATATTGATCTTTTTCATCGTGTTTACTTTTTATGAATTATTTTAGGCTGATTTGAATCCCTGTTACAAAGGAAGAGACCTGAGGGTAATTAAATGGATTGCCCAATGGTGCTTCAGGATCATACCCGGGAACCTTATCCCAAGAGAAAACATTTTGTCCGCTCAGGTATACCTTGAAAAGAGAAAAAGGCGTTTTTCTCAAAACAGATTGAGACAAAGAATATCCGATTGAAACAGTTTTCA
>CANFHO010000136.1 GCA_947447005.1 Chitinophagaceae bacterium | reverse complement strand
TATTTTCAATATCAAAAGTATTTAATTTTATCTTGTTTCCTTAAATCGAACAAACCAAAAAATACATGAAATCTATGGCAAGTCACACTTGTGTGGAAGATCATCAATAATTTATTTTCAAACAACCACCCCTCACTCGCTCGCACCTACGGCGCTCGCTCGGAGCCCCTCCTATCCCAGACGAGTCGCACTTTGTGCGTCTGTCTGGGCAGGAGGGGAAGTTTATTAAAAGAGAAAAGTGAAAAACGAAGAGTGAAAAATGAAATAGCTTTCCGACCTAATCTTAAACTAACAAGATGTAAAAAACATACTATTGGCTGTTTATTTTTTCGTTTTTCTTTCTTCACTTTTCGTTTGAACGACTTCCCCTCCTGCCCAGACAGACGCGCGAAGCGCGACTCGTCTGGGATAGGAGGGGCTCCGAGCGAGCGCCGAAGGCGCGAGCGAGTGAGGGGTGGTTGAAAAACATAATTAGGCAAAGAGTCAAGGAGTGAGGCCTGGTTAAAAAACAATCTACATGCCAATCATCAATAATGACAAAAATAACTGGAACTTTGAGTTTAGAAATCATGATATATACTCCATAAATAACATCTTTAATATTACTCCATGCATATTCGTCCCGCCACCAAAGAAGATTGTCCCGCGATGTTGCAGCTCATCCATGAGCTAGCAGAATTTGAGAAAGCTCCACAGGAAGTTACTGTTGATCCGATTCATTTTGAAGAAAGTGGATTTGGTGAGAAGCCGGTGTGGTGGGCCTTTGTAGCTGTCGCTGAGAAAAGAGAAAAGAGAAAAGAGAAAGGAGAAACGGGGAATTGGGAAACGGAAAACGGAGAAACGGGAAAACCTGTAAATAATTTTGATTTTCAAAATAAAGGGTTGCAAAGTAACGATAAATTGATTTCAGGAAAAGAAACAGGTGAAGATCACACAGGTACACCGTTTCACCGTTTCTCCGTTTCTCCGTTTCTCCCCTCAACCTCCATCATCGGCTTCGCCCTATATTATATAAGATACTCCACCTGGAAAGGACAGGTCATGTATTTGGAGGATTTATTGGTTACGGAGGCCATGCGTGGGCAGGGGATAGGCAGTAAATTGATTGAGCGATTGATGGAAGAGGCGAAAGAGAAAGGGTTCAAGCGTATATGTTGGCAGGTATTGGATTGGAATGAGCCTGCGATCAATTTTTATAAAAAGTTAGGAGCGAAATTTGACCCGGAGTGGGTGAATGTGGTGTTGGATCTTTAAATACAAGGCACGAGGCACAGGTCACAAGGCACAAGTTTGGTCTGAATTTTGAATCATACCTGTGCTTTTTTTATTGCATACATTTAAAAATGCATACATATAATCAGTTGATAATTATTGTTTTATGATTTTAATATTAATCTGAGCAGGAAAAATTTAAATTTTTGTTTCAAAAAAACTTGCATTAAAAAAAACTGACATATAGTTTTACACCCAATCCTACTGTAAACTACTTATTTCATTTAAGTATTTACACGTACCCAAATCCACTTTATCTTCTTGAATGGCCGTACCCACACCATGAAAAAATGAGCTAGAAGCTTAAAAGGATACATATGTGTAGTCCACAGCAAATCAATCTCATTTTTCGTGTGATGAACAAATCCTCCTCCTACCAAAGCCATCCTTTTTCATCACATTCAAGAATTAAATTATGAAAGCAAATCAATCTACCAAAGTTTTTATGCAAGCCCTGTTAATTTTGGGTTTAGGAATTTTTTCTTCAAATGTATCTGCACAAACTACCAAAACTTGGGATGGCGGGGCAGGAAATTCAAACTGGGGAGATCAGAACAACTGGAACAATAATACCCTTCCGTCTAATACAGATGATGTAGTACTTGTTAATAACCAATCAGTTACTGTCAACATAACTGATGCTGTTTGTAAGTCTTTGAAATTATCACCTAATTCATCATCTGGCAATCCTGCTACTTTGACTTTTGCCACTTCTTCTCAACTTACAGTATCCGGCAAAGTTACACTTGGTGGATCAGCTGACGATTTCAAGGGCTCACTTGTTATGACGAGTGGTGGTACGTTGGTTTGTACTGGCTTTTTATTGGGAAATTCTGCTACACAATCAACCTTCACAAGGGGGGCAGGTACTATCAAATTAACTTCTACAAATACTCTTCCATCTTCAGTTTTTACAACCTTTAACAATTTAATAATAACCGGAGGAACTACAACACTATCTCGAAATATCACTATTTACTCCAATTTGGAAATTGCATCAGGTACTTTGGATTTGGCAACTTACACTGCAAATCGTTCAGCATCAGGTGGTACAATTACAGTTGCGGGAACATTGAAAATTGGTGGTACAAATACTTTCCCATCAAACTACACAACAAAGACATTATCTTCTGGAACAGTAGAATATAGTGGTACTGCACAAACTATTCCTGTACTTTCATACAATATTTTAACTTTCAGTGGTTCAGGGGCTAAAACTTTTGGTTCAGGCGCTTTGAATATTCCTGGTACCTTCACTATTGGAAGTGGTGTTACAACGTATGTTCCAGATGGTGTGCGCTATGATGTAGGAAACCTTAAGTTGATTTCCAGCATGCAGCCTGCAGGTGTGTATGGTGGCACAGCTGCCCCTACTTCATACACTGTCGGATCATCTAGCAAAACAGTTACCAAAAACTCAACATATTTTGGTACTACCTACACAGGTGTAGTTGTAGCAAATGCTGCTGCCCTCCCAGTCACCCTCACCAACTTCTCTGCGAAAGCAGGCTTGAACAACACAGTAAACTTAACTTGGGCTACTTCAACTGAGATTGTAAACAAAGGTTTCAGGATTGAAAGACAGTCGGCAATCGGCAACGGTAAATTTGAAAACATTGGATTTGTAGCATCAAAAGCAACAGAAGGTGGAAACAGTGCAGTGCCTTTATTCTATAGCTTTGCGGATATTGCTCCAGCAAGCAATGCAACAAACTACTATCGTTTGGCACAGGTTGACTTGGATGGTAAAACAACCTACAGTGATGTGAAGTTGGTACGTATCGGTGGTGAAACAGTTACCATGGTGTATCCAAACCCAAACAATGGTGCAGTGAACATTTCACGCTCTGCTAATACTAACAAAATGAATATCCAGATCCTTGATATGAGTGGTAGGATGATCCAACAGTACAGCAATGTAACGGATGCAAACTTCCGCCTCAACATCAACAAAGCTGGTATGTACAATATTAAAATGACGTACCCACAAACAGGCGAACAAACGATCCAACGCATCGTAGTTCAAAAATAACAGACCATTGGGTGTCTACCCCGGTCAATCTCCTCGAATGAATTCATAATCATTTATTCTGATGGATGAAAAGCTCTCGCCAAACGGCGGGGGCTTTTGCATTTAGGCAAAGAGGCAAGGAGGCAAGGAGGAGAAACGGAGAAACGGGGAATTGGAGAAACGGTACGCTACATGTGCAAACTCAATAATGATACCTGCATTGTATAATAATAATACTGTCATTTTCTATTTTATAAACCAATCTATGCTTGAGGTTTATTCTTCGGGATAGCCAACCCGATAGACCATTTTTCAACTGTTCGGGTTTGCCGATACCATCAATAGGATTTCTACTGATATCTTTGATTAAGTCATTTATCTTGAAGAGAATCTTTCTGTCGTTCACCTGCCAATAAGTGTAATCTTCCCAACCATGTGGGGTGAATAATACATTCATTTCAGATCAAGTTCTTTTTTGCTTGCTTTTCCAGTTTCATATTGTGCCATGGATTCTTTCAGCCTTTGTGCATTATTGGGACTACTCAGCAAATAAAGTGTTTCCTGTAAGCTGGTGTAGTCATCTTTTGACATCACTACCAATTCTTCTCCATGTTTTCTGGTGATGAACAATGGAGTATGGGTTTTTACAACAGCATCTAGAAACGATTTCATGTGTTGTCTGAATTCACTGTAAGATGCAATTTCCATATCTAATGTATTAGGCTGCAAATATAATTTAAATTTTAAGTTGTACAATATATTGTACTTTTTATTTTGCTTGAAAATGAATTAAATTTTTCTTATATGCCTTAAAATCAATTATTTAGCTCTCTTATTCACATTATAAAAATAAATATGAATAAAAACTTGCATTTTATACTTAGTTTTCACCTTATTTTTATAATACAATCCCTTGGGTATTTATTTAATAAAGTAAATCCTAATACCAACATCCTCTAGAATTTCCGTATCTATCCAATCATCTTTTTGAAAAATGAAATGAGAAATTTTCATTCATTTTTCTTCTTTCATTTTTCATGTTGAAGGACCATTCTTTTCATCCTAAAAATTTGATTTATGAAAACTGGATTTAAAAAAATTATTCCTTTAGTATTTTCAAGTTTGCTTTTCACTCTTTGTTCAATTGCACAAATTTCAATTAGTCCAACTGTTGTTACGATTTCCTCTGGAAATGGAACTTGGACTGTCCCTACTGGTGTTACTTCCATTCAAGTTGAAGTTTGGGGTGGAGGTGGAGCCGGAGGGGGTACAGCATCTAATAATGCTCTTGGAGGTGGAGGTGGTGCAGCAGGTGCATATGCTCTTAAGGCATTGACTGTAAGCCCCAATTCGTCAATTAGTTACTCTGTAGGAACTGGAGGAGCTGGAGCTTTATCTGAAACTGCTACTGCTGCAAGTGGGTCTCCAACATGGTTTAGTTCTACCGCAACTTTAAATGCACCCGGAGGTGCAGGCGGTTCTACACCTAACAGTGGAATTGCACAAGGAGGTACTGGTGTTGCAGGAACCAATGGAACCATCAATATTGCTGGCGAAAGTGGTTTTGCTTCCTCACCGAATTCAAGTGGTGCAGGAGGTTCCTCCCCTTCAGGAGGTGCAGGTGGTATTTCAGTTTCTTCAAGCACCGGAGGTGCAGGAAATGCTGGTTCAGTACCTGGGGGTGGTGGAAGTGGAGCTTTTGTAAATAACAATAACGATAGAACTGGCGGTTCTGGGGGTAATGGAAGGATCAGGATAACCTACACTACTAATTATTCATTTTCTTATTATTATGGTGCTCAGGATGCAGTTAGAAATACTTCAATATTTATTGGAGCATCTGGTCAAGTTCCTTTAAGTGCAAGCTATTATACTAGTTCTGGAGTAAAAAAAGTTTCTGTATTGGCAAAAACGGCAGGGAGTTTTTCAATGTCATCTCCAACAACATTTTCCATTACTCTTGCCGATAATACCGTATTAACTTCTGGAACAGATTACACCTTTAATCAGTTAACAGGTATTATTGTTGTCAATCAATCTGCATTAATCAAGAATAATAATTTTCTTGATGCTGTATTTTCATTTGTTTCTGGGGGAATCACTTATTCACAAACACTGAGATTTGCCGCTGCTGCTTTACCTGTCAGTTTATCAAACTTCTCAACAAAAGTGACTCCTTCAAATGTAATTAGCCTTGCCTGGACTACCTCCTCTGAAATTGTAAACAAAGGTTTCAGCATAGAAAGACAAACCAATAGTGCGAACGGCAAGTATGAAAGCATTGGTTTTGTTGCATCAAAAGCTCCGGGTGGAAATAGCCAAACGCCGCTCTACTACAGCTTTACAGACGAAATGCCTTCTGCATCAGCAACAAATTTCTACCGACTTGCACAACAGGATTTGGATGGAAAAATTTCTTACTC
>CANFHO010000135.1 GCA_947447005.1 Chitinophagaceae bacterium | reverse complement strand
CACTCCATTTCAAATTTTTGAATGAAATGACAATGCCATTTTAAACGGGTCAAAAAATTTGAAAGAGCGAATTTATTTTTTCCTGTTTTTGAAAAAGTATACACATACTGATAGGCCTGCCTTATTGAAATATTCCCCCAACTCAGATATGGGGAAATTCTTCCGCAACTGATCCTGCTTTCAAGTGGCTTGCTAATGTGTTTGCTGTAATTTTTGGCTCTTGATGAAACAAAAGACTCGAGATATCTATATGCAAAGGCCTCTCCTGCTGGTTGAAAATGATTTGAGTAATCGGAAAAGGACTCTTTCAATTCCTTGGGTAATGGAAATGGATTTACAACATTGAAGTGTTCATGAATGGAATATGTGTTTTCAACAATATCTGAATGCATTGTTAAAAACCATTTCTTATCCCAATCCTGCCTTGTTTTTATTCCTCTTATGATTCCATCTCTCTGAAATTGATGCCAAACAATTTTATGTTGCTTACAATAGGTCGCAAACAACATATCTCTGTCATAAGACAATTGAATTCCACTTTCTTGATAGCTGTAAATATGTTCAACGTGATATTGTTCCATGATGGAATTCAACACTGAACATATATCACTGTAATAAATCAATACCTCCTTATCATATTTCTTTAATGTTTCATTAAGCTGAAGAATTGAATGATACTGGAATTGTAGATGTCGTAAACTGGTATCAGGATATCGAATCAAATCAGGTTCAAAAAGGAAAATAATTAGATATGGATTTCCATGTTTCTCAGCATGCATCAAGGGAATATGATCTTGTGATCTTATATCCCTTTTAATCCAAACAATATTTATTTTTTTGACTAACATGTGAGATGAATGGAATTTTTCAACAAATCATTGTGCTACTAACTATCATGATTGAATATGGAATTCATTTTTTCAACCAATATATTTTACAACAACTGTGAAAAACTTTGGTTCATCCTGCTCGTCATCTTGCAAATCTTATCAAGCAAATGGCTTTTATATTTTGCTTCAACTTAAAAAGCCGATCTCAATATACTATCATTGGTCAGCTTCCATAGACTACTTCCTATTTTCAGCAATCAAATTCTTTTGATATTCTGCACTTTTCAAATACAAGTTTCACCATTTCTCCATTTCTCCTTTTACCCTATTTCACCATTGGCCTCAACCTCGTTCCTATCAAATCAATCGTCTCCATTATTTTTTCATGATGCAATTCTGCTGTATCCAACTGGAATGTGAGTCTTGAGATGCCTCCTAATGCTTCTGAATGACGAATGGCTTTTTCTGCCACTTCTTCCACACTGCCTACCAACAGGGCGCCGCGTGGACCAACCTGCGCGTCAAAATGTGCTCTGGTAGTTGGAGGCCAGCCACGCTCCTTGCCAATCCTTGTCATGGCAGCAGCATAGCCAGGGAAGAAATCATTGTGTGCCTGCTCGCGGGTTACCCCTACAAAACCCAATGAATGCAAACCCACCTGTAGTGCTGATTCAGGGTGTCCTGCCTTCATGCCTGACTCCCTGTATAAATCGATCAATGGTCTGAAACGATGCGTTTCCCCACCAATGATAGCAACCATCAATGGCAAGCCTAATCTGCCTGCTCGTGCAAATGATTGTGGCGTTCCACCTACACCCAGCCAGATAGGTATCTTTGATTGCTGTGGTCGGGGATAAATAGATTGCTCATACAATGCAGGTCTGAATTTTCCTTTCCAGGTGATGGTTTCTTTTTCACGAATCTTCAGCAAGAGATCCAATTTTTCAACAAAGAGATCATCATAATCATTCAAATCATATCCAAACAAAGGATAGGCATCCACAAAAGATCCTCTCCCCACAACGATTTCAGCCCTCCCTGCAGAAATTAAATCCAATGTGGCAAATTGTTGAAACACCCTCACAGGATCATCTGCACTTAATACAGTTACGGCACTTCCCAATCTGATATGTTGCGTTCTTGCTGCTGCAGCACCCAATAAAACAGTAGCAGCAGAATCCAGAAACCCTTTGCGATGATGTTCACCTATGCCAAAAAAATCCAATCCAACCTTATCTGCCAATTCAATACGCTCCAACAAATGAGCAATCTTCAACGTATCATTTTCACGTTGATCTTCTCCATCAGAAAACTTGGCTACAAAACTATCAATACCTATTTCCATATGATTGTACTATGTATTAAAAATGAAATCAAATTTCCTACTTTTATACCATATCAATCAACCAAATATGGGTAAAGATGTAATATGCTATGTAGAAGGAAAATTTGTTCCTGTAAATGAAGCAGGACTTCCAGTAAACGACCTCGGCATTCAAAGAGGATATGGCATATTTGACTTTTTACGGGTTTCAGGGAATACGCCACTTTTCATAGAAGACCATCTTCAACGTTTCAAACACTCCGCGGCAGTGATGCGATTGGATGAAGCATTGGATATTGAACACTTGAAGCAAATTGTTGACCGCCTCATCAAGGAAAATCAATTCGATCACTCAGGCATGCGTTTCATTCTCACCGGAGGCGATTCAACAGATGGGTATACCATTGGGAAACCACGACTAACCGTCATACAACAATCATTGTCCAAACCTCCTGAAACCCTTCCCCAGCAAGGAATTCACTTGGTTACGCATGCATATCAACGACAGATTCCTGAAGTCAAAACAACCGACTACCTCATGGCCATTTGGCTTCAGCCCTGGATGAAAGAACAAGGCGCACAAGACATCCTCTATCATCATCAGGGCAACATCAGTGAATGCCCTCGTTCCAACATTTTCATCATTACACAAGAGAACATGCTGATTACGCCTGAGACGAATATGTTGAAAGGCATCACCCGAAAGCAAATCCTTTCCCTTGCAGATCAACTTGGCATTCAGGTTGAAACAAGGGATGTTTTACTACAAGAATGTTTTCAAGCAAAAGAAGTATTTATCAGCAGTTCAACCAAGCGACTTCTTCCTGTGGAAATGATTGATCACAAAAAAATAGGTGATGGAACCAAATCCACCACCCAACAAATTTGGAATGCATTTTATGAGCTCGAAATGAGTCTGCTGAAATAATCAATTGTCCTGAGCAGCACCTTGCTTTCTTACATATTTGGTAAGAATAACAATTTGCTGACCTTCAATTCGACCTTCAATTTGCTCTGTATTGTCGGCCACCAAACGAATATTGCGCACCACTGTTCCCATTTTGGCATTCAATGTAGAACCCTTTACATCCAATGATTTCACAAGTACCACACTGTCTCCATTCTGCAATTGATGACCATTTGAATCGCGATGCAAATCAACCGAAGAATCATTTTCATGATCGCCTGTAGCCTTGGCCCATTCAAGTGTTTCGTCATCCAGATACATCATATCCAGGCTGTCCACTGCCCAACTTTCATCCCTCAATCTATTCAACAATCTCCAGACAGTCACTTTTACTCCCGGTACCTCACTCCACATGCTGGTGGTTAGGCACTGCCAATGAGTACGATCCAGCTCCTCTCTTTTTTCAATCTGTGCAAGGCATTTCTTACATATATAAGCACTGTGATCGGCATCATTGTACTTGGCATGAGCAACCTCCAAAACAGAGAGTGTATCGGCTCCTTCACACAATTCACACTTGTTCTCACTTCGTTGTGCCAGTTGTTCATTCAATTGCATAAAATCATTTTGAGCTGCGAAAGTAATATAAAGTCACGAAGCACAAGCCACAAGGCACGAGGGGATTGCTATATATTCCTAGTGCCTTGTGCCCTGTCCCTTGTGCCTTTTTATTTAACAATCCCTTCCACCTTCAACACCCAAGCGTACTTGCCGGGAAGTTCTTTTGGCATTTTAACATGAACTACTCCATCCTGCGCGGAATATTTCATTGCTTTTTTTACACCAAGCATGTGAACCTTAGAACCTGGCACAATATCAATTTGCTTTATATCAATTGATTCTCCGGGTGCTTTGATGATGATGGCATACACATATCTACCATCTGAAGACAAGGTATATTTGATGTTATCGCCTTCCTTGTAATGCTTTGCACTGTTGGTGGCATAAATGGCTTCTCCATTGATGTTGATCCACTCACCCATTTCTTTCAATCTTTCAACAGAAGCGTCAGGAATCAATCCTTCTCCTGTGGGACCAACATTCAACAAATAGTTTCCTCCTTTCGCGGCAATATCAATCAGGTTATGGATGAGATTTTCAGATGATTTCCAGTTTTTATCCGCTTTCATAAATCCCCACGTATCATTCATGGTCATACAACTTTCCCAATCTGAATCGGCTGTACCTTCCAGTATTTCTTGTTCGGGTGTACCGAAATCACCTGCAGCATCTTTATATTTGTTCATTCCCTGCATTCCTGAGCGCCCCTTTCCTACCCTGTTGTTGATAATAAGATCTGGCTTGAGATTGCGCAAGAAATTGTAGAGATCTTTTCCTTGCTCTTCTGTCCATTCTGGAATCCATTCGCCATCAAACCATAACACAGCGGGGTCATACTTTTCAATCAATTCCTTCAATTGCGGCTTGAGATATTGCTCGCGATATCTGGCAAAATCAGGATTCGCTGTATTCTGATGAGCATAGCTTTTTTTACTTTCCGCATCAGGTTGATGCCAGTCCATGATGGAATGATAAAAACACATTTTCACCCCAGCTTCTTTACATGCATCAGACAATTCCTTCAGGATATCACGCTTGAATGGCGCTGCATCCATGATATCATAATTCGTCACTTTACTATCCCACAAACAGAAACCATCATGGTGTTTTGAAGTAATTACAATGTATTTGATACCTGCATTCTTTGCGATGGCAACCCATTCCTTGGCATTGAATTTTTCAGGATTGAAAGAGGCTACAAATTTTTCATATTCAGGAACTGGAATATTGGAAGAATGCATAATCCATTCACCAACACCTTTTACCGTTTTCCCCTGGTATTCACCAGCAGGAACTGCATAAGCACCCCAATGGATAAACATTCCAAAAGTAGCATCACGCCACCATTTCATGCGTTGATCTTTTACATCTTTGGGTTCATTCAAATAGTTTTTTTGTGCGTTGCCAAACATTGAAACAAAGAGCAACATCGCAAGAAACATAGATCTCATAATGACTATTTTTTATCGTTGATTATAAAGAAGCTTTTTTGAAAACGCCCACCTCACTTAGAGCAATACAAACGGGTGAAGATGTTATACGAAAACGAATCTTATTTGATGTAACAGCTTTTTCCAATGGGATGATTTTACATGATCCAATGGAAGTTGCTTTTGCAATATTCTCCCATTTTCCATCAACAATTGCATCCACTTCCACGCCTTCTATTCGTTGTCCCAATTTGATATTTTCTCTCAAACGAATCAGATCAAATGTTTGATTTTGATTCCATGCAACTTCCAATACAGGATTTGTAACATCATCTGCTGTGGCCCAATAGGAATACCTGTCTTTATCAATGAGGTTTTGAACTCCAAAGGCTTTGCCTCTTGTGTTACTTGCTTTTAGATTGGCTGATTGGATAAGGTTTGTATGAAACGATTCAGTTACCAACTTTCCAAAACCTTGCAGCGATGCTACATCTTCATCATCCAGCAATCCTCGGGTATCTGGTGCAATTCCAAGATCCAGATCTGCACCTCTTCCAACACTTTTCAGATAAATCTGAAAGAGTTGCTCGGGTGTTTTCGTTTTCCCTTTTTGTTCCGGATGATAAAACCAACCTGGCCTCAAT
>CANFHO010000134.1 GCA_947447005.1 Chitinophagaceae bacterium | reverse complement strand
GTTGAAACCAAGAATGTCTTTGGATGGATGGGATGATGTATTGACCTGCACTGGTACTCCCTCCACATTGAAAGTGCTCATCACAATACCTGTCCATGGATCCAACTCCTGATGGATATTCTTGATGTCATTCATAGTTGCAACTGAACCATCTTTTTTAACAATCTCGAGTCCGATGTTTCCAAGCTGCAAACGATGAGGATTCACACGAAAATAGTCGACCGTCTTCACTGCAATCGGATCATCTTTGATTTGAACCGTATACGAAATATCCCTTCCATTGAGATGATATTTCTTTTGTGCGTTCGAAATCTTCAAGCCTTCTACATTGGGAAAACTGTGCCATCCCCAATCCGACTGAGTTCCCAACGGAACACCGTTTGCATACGCCTCAGGAAAACTCTGCATTCCAGTGGCGTCCACCGTATAAGCAAAAGACCCATTCCCTACACTCAAAGATGCAAGTGTATCAAAAGATGCCACAACCACTTTATGTCGCTGCACCAACGATTGTCTATTAATGGGCTGCGCAATACTCTGCCCAACAATCATTGCTGCACCAAATCCGATACATATTTTCTTTAACGACATCATGATCATTTTACAAATGGCATTTGATAGCCGATTAATTTCACAGGACCCTGCAACCCTGATGGAAGCGGCTTCCATGCAGATGCATCAAAGATGCCGTTCTTCAGGTTCTCTTTGAGTCGCGCCGACATATTGACATTATAAAATGTCTTCCACGGAATATTATTTTTATCCATATATGAAATCCGGTTGGCCATCAAACTGGATACAATCACATCGATGGTATTTTCTGATTTTAATATGCCTTCTGGAATTTCAATTGTAAACGTGGGACCAACAGATTTTCCAACAGTCTTCCCATTGATGAACACTTCTGCAGTTGCAGATAGTACTCCCAAATCAATTACCCATGCATTTGCTTTGGATGAAGGCATCGTAAAAGATGAAGTGTATTTCGCAGTTCCTGAGAAATTTTTATACGACGGATTCGCAAGGGTTGTCCAATAGTTCAATGTATCCATGCTTGCCTTTGCTGGAAGTGTTGGTCCGCCACTCACAAACTCAATCGTCCACTTTCCGTTCAATCCAACTGAATCAACGATGGATGAAGGGTACACGAATTGTTTTGCTTTCACAGGCAATTTTGACACCTGAAGTAAAACAGATGCATATGGATCAAGTGCAATACGGATCGATGTTTTACCATCTTTACTTATCTTTTTTTCAGGGGATGAAATTTTTCCTGTCATGGCATCGTAGAAGGTATACGACAGTTTCGGACCATCATTCATTTCATACCAACGATCCACTTTATTCGTTGAACGATTGTTCAGAAAATACAAACGGCCTGTAGTATTCTTTTTTGAAACCGCATGCACATCGCTGTCCATGAATGGTGTTTTGCGTGCCTCTGCGATGTTAAGCAATGTGGTGATATCATCCGACAGGATGAATTTTCCTGAACCGACTTTAGCGACAGATGTATTTCCCTTCTGAGCGAAATTCAAGGAAGCCATCAAGGCTTTGAATTTTTCCTGACGGGCATCGATGTCATACCAACCTGGTACATCCTGCGGCATCGAAGTATGCACCAACACGGTAGCACCCTTCTGTGCAAGGGCAATCAATTTTTGCAGACTGGGTACATCCATGTATTTGATAGTAGGAATAAGAATGGCCTGATAGGTATTCCCTCCAGTGATGGTCTTATTTTTCAGCTGATCAAACTTGGCCAACTGACGATCGCTGAAAAAATCAAATCCATACCCATTCTCGTACATCCAATCGGTGATCTTTTCAAAATCGGTGTGTTCAAAATTTTTCTCCATGCCATCAAAATGTTGCAGCAGAGGACCACCTGTTTGCGAGTACCTGTCAACTATCGGATAATACAACAGAACATCATTGTCAGCCTGTGTATTCTGCAAAAAGCTTTGCGCACGAGTGATGTATTGATTCATCACATCAAAATCCTTCCATTGGGGATTGGTTGGCTGAAAATGAACCGCTGCATAAAACAGCCATCCTGGCCAAGCCGCTTTCTCCGGGGAGTAGGCGGTTCCGTGATACACGATATGATTCACGCCTCCAAGAAAATACAGATCAATGGCTTTTTTCACATCACCCCAGGTAGACAGAAAATGTTCATTCAACCAGGTGGCAGATTCAGAGGATATATACTTTTTACCAGACACATTTCCTGCAGAAGAGGCAAACTTGAAACGTGATACATTGGTTCCTTCCGTTTCGGGAATATCCACTACACTATAGAGATCCAGTGTGTTGGCAGGTGAGCCATGTGACTGATTGCGTAAAATTTTTCCTTTGGAGCTTCCCCATTTTTTCCATTCTTGTGTGAAATTATTCAATATCAATTCATCAATTACAGAACGATAATCATACAGCACCCGTGCATTTTTTTCAGGTGTTGCATTTCCGAAAAGTGCATTCAATTGTGTGCGAAGATCATAACCCTTTATACGCTTGAATTCATCAAACAATTCCGGTGTCCAGTCGGCCTGACCTCGTGCATCATCCACTTCATACGAGTCATTGAAGAACCCTCTCAAATAAGACAAATCATAATTCTTGAATGCAGAATCAAATCGCTTGAAATAATGTTGCGCAGCTTTTGCAGAAAAATGATCTATGGCATATCCTTCACCGCCCGGTGCTGCACGTTCCACCATTTTTCCATGCAACCCTTCAAACAAGGCATAGACAGTCCATTTGCCTTTAGGAGCTTCCCATTGAAGCATTCCGTTCTTATCCATTTCTGTAATCACATTTTCATAATTGCCAGAGCCATCGAATGCCACCAGGGCTTTCAATGGAAGAAAGACAGGAAATTGAACCTGATCGATGGCGAGTTGCTGTAAATTGGTATTGGCAGATGGAGGATTTTTTACCTTGGTGATGTCAAGCGACTTCGGACTTGCAGAGCGTATGAGCGGTTCTTGTTTGAATTCAATTTTTTGTTTCAACTTCTCACCACCATTCACTTCATATTTTTTGAAATAGACTGATTTACTCGCATCCTGATCCGTTACCCAAGGTCCGCCAAACGGCCATCCTGTGGCATTGGCAAGATCCACACCCAATCCCAGTTCTTTTGCTTTTTGCAATGTAAACGAAAACAGATCCATCCATTGCTTGGAAAGAAAAGGAACAAATTCCTTTTCCTTGCCCACCACACCATAAATGGGAGTGATTTCCACCCCACCCAATCCTGCTTTTTTATATTGCTCTAAATTATATGTGATGTCACTTTTTGTGATGGCACTTCCAATCCACCACCATCTTGTCCATGGCTTCATGGTGTTGTTGGTAGCAGGCCAATTCGTTTGCGCTTGGGTTGACAATGCACACAGCATGAACAACGTACTCAGGATTCTTCTCATGTAAAACAATTAAGTAAAAATTCTAAGATACAAGGTAAGTTATCAAGCGCTTTTTACATACGAATCGATTCTGTAAATTTTCATTGCGGTTCAGAACAGGATAGAGAATGACGCGAGTGACATGAATATAAAGTACTTTTAAAACTCATAAAAACAGATATGAAAAGAAAGATATGTATTGGTATGCTATGGATATTGACATTGAATTCCACAGCTCAAAAACTACCTTCCAAAAAGAAGATCATCCATACAATGGAACTCGCAAACAGTTATTTCATGAACAAATGGCCAGATGCCGGAAAAACTATCTTCACCAATATCGAAAGGCCCAGCAATATATGGACGCGCTCTGTGTATTACGAAGGATTGATTTCATTGTACGGTATTGATAAAAAACAGGAGTTCTATGATTATATACTCCAATGGGGCAATAAACATAAGTGGGGATTGAGAGGTGGTACCCAAACCAGGAATGCCGACAACCAATGTTGTGCGCAAGTGTATATTGATATGTATGTGATGGATGGGAAACAACATCCTGAACGCGTTGAGGCAATCAAACAGAGTGTGGACCTGATGAAAAAAACCAGTAAGATCGACGATTGGAACTGGATTGATGCCCTTCAAATGGCTATGCCGGTATTTGTAAAACTGGGCAGCCTATATAATGATACCAGCTATTTCAACAGGATGTATGAGATGTATTCATTCTCGAAACACAAACATGGTGGCAACGGATTATATAATGAAACGGATCATTTGTGGTGGCGCGACAAGGATTTTGTACCTCCCTATAAAGAACCCAATGGAGAAGATTGCTATTGGAGCAGAGGAAACGGATGGGTGGTTGCTGCATTGGCCAGGGTTTTAAGCGAGCTTCCTTCCACTGATCCACATTATGCAGAATATTTGCAAGATTATGAAGACATGTGCAAGGCTATTCTCCCTCTTCAACGTGAAGATGGATATTGGAATGTGAGTTTGCATGATGCAAACCATTTCGGAGGTAAAGAAGTGTCAGGTACATCCTTATTCATCTACGGATTTGCATGGGGCATCAATCATGGAATCCTGGATGCAAAAACATATAAACCAGCCATCACAAAGGCCTGGAATGCCATGAGCAAAGAGGCCATTCATGAAGATGGAAAACTCGGCTATGTTCAGGGCACAGGAAAGGAACCCAAAGATGGACAGCCAGTTGGGTACGACAAAACTCCTGATTTTGAGGACTATGGCTTAGGATGTTTGTTGTTGGCGGGAACGGAAATTACAAAGTTGAGATAGTTGAGAAGGTTTAGATGGTTTTGAATTGATCTAAACTTTCTCAACTCTCTAAACTCCCTAAACCTTACTTCTCCTTCCCCACAAACATCATCCCCACCAATACAGACAATACAGAGAAACAACCTAAAGCAATGAAGGCGGTTTTAAAACTTCCGGTTGCATCGGCGATTTTACCCAACAATGGGGATCCTACTAAAATCATGATGATGCCAAGCATATTGACCAATCCCATGGCAGCTCCTGCTCTCCCTGGAAACAATTTGGTTGCTTTGCTGAACAACGCAGCATAAGGCAATCCGCAACCTATGCCCAAAAAGATAATTGCTGTGAGCACGAGTATAAACGTAGAGGATACCCCTGCGAGTATAAAACATCCTACTACATTCAAGACCATGCTGTAGATGATGATTTTGCGGATGCCCAGTTTCGCAACCAAGTGACCTCCATAGGTTCTGGTGAAAATGCCCAGGAGCAATACAATCGATCCAATGGCTCCTGCGGTTTTCGGGGCAAAACCAATATCTGTTTTCAGTAATTCATTGATCCATGATCCGATGACAATGACCAATCCAAATGATGCAGCCTGAAAATATCCAAGCAGCCAAAGTTCCTTGTGGAGGAATAATTCTTTCAAATCAACATGGGCATGTGCAACGATTTTGGGAGCTGGAACTGCTATCAGGAAAACCAACAAAATGATACCAGCAATGACAGCGGTGGATTGGAAAGCACCGGACCAATTGAATACGGAAGCCAATTGAGGAACAGCAAAGATCACAAAACCTGAACCCAATAAAATAGAAGCTCCATAAAAACCCTGGGCTTGTGCAAGCTTTTCATGTGGAAGTGATTGAGCAATGAATCTGGCACTGCCAATGAAACTCATACCTGTTCCAATGCCGATAAAGCATTTCCACATCAGCAATTGAGTGTAGCTGGAAGAAAATGACATACATGCATTTCCAACGGTGATGATGAGCAATCCGATCAGTACCACTTTTTTCCCTCCGATTCTATCTGCCAGATGTCCGCCTGGTATCTGCAACAATGCATGCGT
>CANFHO010000133.1 GCA_947447005.1 Chitinophagaceae bacterium | reverse complement strand
GAAAAGGAAGTAGTGCTGTATATGGAATGACAAAAGGTGCAATAGGGCAATTAACGAAAAGTACTGCCATTGACTATGCAGCCTATAACATCCGTGTAAACTGTATTTGTCCCGGCACCATACAAACCCCTTTATTAGATAAAGCCGTTGATCAGTTTGTTGAAAAAACTTCCCAAAACAGGGAAGATGTTTATGCATCTTTAAATACTATCCAGCCTATTGGCAGGGTGGGCAAACCTGAGGAAATTGCCAAAACAGTTAAGTTCTTATTATCTGATGAGAGCTCTTTTACCACTGGAAGTCTCTTTGCAGTTGATGGAGGTTACACTTGTCAATAAATAACTGGTTTTTCTCTCATCACTTTTCTTTTCATGTAGGTTTTGCAAAATGTATGCAAATAAAAAAACCGCTACGAAGCTTTACTTCATAACTGCTTGATTTTCAAGTTGGCCCAAGTTTATATTGAATAATATCCAGTTGCTCTTCCAACACCTTCTTTTGTAATTACTTTTTTATTTAATAATTCTACGATTGTTTTCTTTACAGTTGGAAGTGGAATGTCTAGTTTAGTGGAGATATCTCCTGAACTGCATCCTCCATGATTTTGTATATAAAAATGAATTCTTTTTTCGCGAGGAGTGAGTGCTTCACTTCCTTTTTTACTTTCTTCTAATTTCAGCACCAAATTGCGTTGAATATTATTTAGGCAGTTTGTAAAAAAAATAAGCCATTGTGTTACGTTTTCTCCAGGTCTATTTTTTTGTGCATCCATTAATACTTTATAGTATTCAGATTTTCTATTTTCAATTTCATATTCAAAGCTTACATACTTTATCCATGAATAACCATTCTTCAATAAAAGTAAACTAGCTAATAATCTGCTTAATCGACCATTGCCATCTTGAAATGGATGAATGCTTAAAAATTCATAAACAAACAAAGCATCTTTTATCAATGGCAATGTTTCTACATCAGTATTATACCATTCAACCAGTCGTAGCATTGCGTCCTGCGTTTGAAATCCAGGTTCAGTTGTTTTGAAGATTGTTTGTTTGGACCCGTCAGACAAATTTGCTTCAACTGCATTGGTTACTTGTTTGTATTCACCTTTATGCCATGCATCTTTTACACTATGTTTCATTAAGAGATGATGTAAACTCTTGATTTGACTTTCTGCAATGCCAATTGATGCATAATTTTCAGCAATTGTGTCTAAGGTTTCAAAGTAGCCCGCCACTTCTTGTTGGTCTCTTTCTTCAAAAGAAGATATATGTATGTTTTCAATTAAAATACTTACTTCGTCATCGGTCATTTTGGAACCTTCAATTCTTGTAGAAGCTCCAACACTTTTAACCGTTGCTATACTTTTTAACTGCATTAATGCGCTACCCTCTCTTTTCTCAATGTTTGACCATGATGTGTCAAAACGATCAATTTTAGATAGTTCAGACAATATTTTCATGTCTAAGTCAAGTTGTAGGTTATTTATGATCAAGCTCATTATATCCGTATTTATTCGTAAATATACGAAAATATATCCGATAATTTCAAATAATTATATCCGTATTTATCCGTAAATATCTGATTTGGTAAACATAAAAATGAAATACATGTAGGGTGAACTCAATAGGATTCAAGATTGAAATAGATCTATATTTCGCCTTTTTCGCCTCCATTCACAATTGTTTTCCTCCTTAAAACACAAAACTTGGCCAGAACCTGGCACAAAAGAAAAAACCACCTATGAAACAAATCATAAGTGGTTGATTTTCAAGTGGGCCCAACAGGGCTTGAACCTGTGACCCTCTGATTATGAGTCAGATGCTCTAACCAACTGAGCTATGGGCCCAAAGAACATTGCTGCTCTTTGAAGGCTGCAAAAATAGTGAATTTTTCTTCTGTTTATTTCGGATATTCAAACAAATATTCACCCCATGCGTATTCGCCTCCTCACTCTGACAATGCTCTGCAGCCTGTCCATCTTCGCCCAGGTTAAGCTCCCTGCACTGATCAGCAACAACATGATCCTACAACGCGATGCCAACATCAACATCTGGGGATGGGCTTCGAAAGGAGAAAAAATCACCATCACCTTCAATCAGAAAAAATACCATACCACGGCGAACGAACAGGGTACCTGGACAACCATTCTTCCTAAAACCAAGGCAGGCGGACCCTACACCATTGATATCAAGGCAAGCAATGAAATCCATCTCGAAAATATCCTCTTCGGCGATGTGTGGCTCTGCAGCGGACAATCCAACATGGTCCTGAACATGGAACGTGTCAAGGAAAAATTTCCGAATGAAATCGCATCTGCCAACTTTCCTGAAATTCGCAACTACTTCATCTCAACCGTTTCTGATGCTACCAAGGTTCACAACGACCTTCCCCCAGGTAAATGGCTGGAAGCCAATCCCACCAACGTACTCACCTTCGGCGCAGCCTCCTACTTTTTTGCGAAAGAAATATACCTCAAACATCATATTCCCATCGGCATCATCAACTCCAGCGTAGGTGGTACCCCCATTGAGGCATGGATCAGTGAGGAAGGCTTAAAAGAGTTCCCCGATTTGCTTGCTTTGGCGGCCCCATACAAGGACACAGCATTTGTCAATGCCCTCCAACGTAAACCCAATTATAACAGAGCGCCTAGCATCGAAACAGATAAGGGACTAACAGGACCATTGAAATGGTTCGACCCCAATTATATTCCCAAAGGATGGCGAAATTATTTTATTCCTGGCTATTGGCAAGACCAAGGCATCAAAGGATTGAATGGCGTAGTATGGTTCAGAAAAGAAATTGATATCCCTGCATCCATGGCAGGGTTGCCAGCTAAACTTTTCATGGGTCGCATTGTCGATGCCGACCAGGTCTATGTAAATGGATCACTCGTAGGCAACATCACATATCAATATCCTCCACGCAGATACGAAGTGAAAGCAGGTTTGTTAAAAGAAGGAAAAAACCTCATTGTTGTTCGCGTCAGCAATACCGCAGGCAAAGGTGGCTTCGTACCTGATAAACCATATTTCATGTCGGTTGGAAATACAAACATCGACCTCAAAGGTGAATGGCAATACAAAGTGGGAGATGTTTTCATGCCAACACCATCTGATAACCCACCTGCTATAGTTTCGCAACAAAATATCCCAACGGGATTATATAACCCAATGATCGCACCCTTTATCCAATATGCCATCAAAGGAATCCTTTGGTATCAGGCTGAAGCCAACTCCCCCAGAGCAACTGAATATGCAAAACTGCTACCCGCATTGGCAAATGATTGGAGAAACAAATTCAAGAACCCAACGCTCCCCTTCCTGTATGTGCAACTCCCGGGATACATGGATATGCAATACCTCCCTTCTGAAAGCAATTGGGCAATACTCCGTGAGAGTCAGTTTAAAACATTGTCAATTCCCAACACCGGTATGGCAGTGGCTATTGATTTAGGCGAGTGGAATGATATTCATCCGCTGAATAAAAAAACAGTTGGCGAACGACTATCGCTCGCTGCTAGAAAACTGGCTTATGATGAAAAAGAGCTTGTTTCATCAGGACCACTTTATGATTCATACATCATTGAAGGAAACAAAATCAGAATCAAGTTCACGAGCGTTGGATCAGGATTGATGATCAAAACAGATAAGGAAGATGAACTTCAGTATTTCTCCATTGCCGGCGCCGATAAAAAATTTGTGTGGGCCAAAGCCATCATTGAAAACAATACAGTGCTGGTATGGAGCGATGAGATCAAACAACCGATGTATGTACGCTATGCATGGGCGGATAACCCTGATGGTGCGAACTTGTATAACAAGGAAGGATTACCTGCATCTCCGTTTCGAACCGATCAATAAAAATTGGATCAAAGTAGTTTAATGAAATAATTTGAACAATATAATTGATTGAGTAAATATCCATTTAAAGATTTGAATAAATATCAAATAATATAATAATGAGGTATAAATGGGTATTTCTTTGGTTCATAAAAGGACATATTTTCGACAAAAGCTTTGAATGAAATATTTTTTCAATTGTACTGTACTCGATTCTTTTGCTCTTAACAAATGTCAACTGCAAAAAAGCTGAAACTCCAATTCAACCAACACCAGTTGTTTTATCCGGAGAAAACAGTATGTTATCTTTTTCCTTATTGAAAAAAGATAATCCTGCTCTGGAATCTGACATAACAGCAACTTTCAGTAATTTGATAATTAGTCTAGATTTACCAAAACCTATATCAGGGAGCAGTTTAATCGCGTCCTTTTCATCTTCACCCAAATCCAAAGTCAGCATAAGTGGAGTAGAACAAATAACTGGTGTCACTAGTAATAAGCTTGTAAACGGAATGACTATAGATGTAGAAGCTGAAAATAAATCAAAAAAGAGCTACACTTTAGAATTAAAGCTCATTGGGAATGCTCCATTATTGAACGTAAATAATACAACTTCGTATTTCTACAGATTAAATACAAAAACCTGGGTCAATTATGGGGCGGTAGTTCCATCTGCGTTAAACTTTTATCCTGGTGGATATTTAGCCAGAGCATGTTACGACTTTGATAAAGATGGTGATGAAGATATGATTATGGGTAATTTCAATTGGGATAATATCAACAATGTCCTCGTTAATGCGCCAAAAGCAATAAACTATATTCAAAATAATAGCGGTTCTTATATAGATGTTACTGCATCAAAATTTCAGGGAGGAGTACCAGGGCTTGTACATCCCAGAAAAATGATACTAGGTGATTTTGATAACAATGGATGGATGGATTTCGTCGCTTCAGGACATGGATTTGATCAACCCCCATTTCCAGGAGAAAAGGCAGTTGTTTCTTTAAATGTGAATGGGACTTTTAATTCAAAAGATATCTTACCAATTGGCTTCTATCACTCTGCTTGTTCAGGTGATATTGATAACGATGGAGATGTAGACCTCTTTTTTACTGATACAAAGAATTGTAAATTCTTTGTAAATGATGGTAAAGGAAATTTCACTTTAGATAATTCAATTTTCCCATCTGACATCACCAACCTGAATTATTTCACTTCGGAATTATTCGATCTCAATGCTGATGGATACCTAGACTTGATTATCAGTGGCCATGAGCAGGATGGTGCACCTTCAACCATATTGTGGGGTAGCTATACCGGAAAATATACTAAAAGCAAATCAGTGACGATCCCAAGAATAACTGGTTGGGGAGTTGCAATCGATTTAAATATTTTCGATATTAACAGTGACGGAAAAATGGATGTCATTGTTAATCGACAAGGAGATGGAACTTCAAGTCAGGCACTTTTTTATGGATGTTATATTCAACTGATGATTCAGCAAAACGGTAATACCTTTGCTGACAATACAAGCACTCTTATCAATGGAAATCCACAACTTTCACACCCTAATTTGAGTTGGTTTTGGGTAGATTGGCTGAGAATGTATGATGTAGACGGTGATGGGCGTAAAGATATAGTTACTGATAATAAATTTTTCAACCTCCAATGGAAAAACAACAATGGGGTGTTTACAAAATTCTAATACGCGCACCGCTTTAATTAGTTTTTTAAGCAGGTTGTCTTGATCTGAATATTGATTTATGACCAATCTCACTTCTACTCACATGTAGGACTCATTTATTTGTGATAACATTAAATATAGTTTTGTCGCTATGGAATTCCACGACAAAATCATCCTGCATGCTACAGACTTCTCCAATAATTCAGCAGAAGCAATGGCTGTAGTTTTAGAGTTATTGAAAATCCCTGACACCAGGTTGATGATCCTTCATATTTGTGATTAT
>CANFHO010000132.1 GCA_947447005.1 Chitinophagaceae bacterium | reverse complement strand
TTGAAATTGTTGATTGTTAATCCCTTTTTTTATTTCAACTTTGTGTTACCTTCTAAAATTGGCAACTGATGGGACTTTTCACATGGTTTACGCAAGATATAGCAATTGATTTGGGTACAGCAAATACCCTGATTATCCATAATGATGAGATCGTCGTAAACGAGCCATCTATTGTTGCCCTGGACAGGAACAACCCCAAGCATTTATTGGCAGTGGGTAAAAAAGCCTTACTCATGCATGAAAAGACGCATGAAAGCATCAGGACTGTACGTCCATTGAAAGATGGTGTTATTGCTGACTTCAATGCTGCAGAATTAATGATCAGAGAAATGATCAAATTGATTTATCCAAAGAAGCCTTTGTTCCCGCCAAGTTGGAGGATGATGATTTGTATACCTTCCAGTATTACAGAAGTTGAAAAAAGAGCTGTTAGAGATAGTGCAGAGCAAGCAGGTGCAAAAGAAGTTTATCTGATTCATGAACCTATGGCAGCAGCACTTGGTATTGGTATTGATGTCGCTGAGCCAATTGGTAACATGATCATTGACATCGGGGGTGGAACTACTGGCATTACCGTCATTGCCTTGGCAGGTATCGTATGTGATCAATCCATTCGTATTGCCGGTGATGAATTCACTGCAGATATTATGGAAGCACTCAGAAGGTATCATAGTTTGCTCATTGGTGAAAGAACTGCAGAGCAAATCAAGATTCAGATCGGTGCTGCGATGAAGGACCTGGATAATCCGCCAGATGATATTCCGGTAAATGGACGTGATCTTGTAACCGGTATTCCAAAACAAATCATGGTTGGATATCAGGAGATTGCAGAAGCATTGGATAAATCAATTTTCAAAATTGAAGAAGCTATTCTAAAGGCGTTGGAAACAACTCCTCCTGAACTTGCTTCGGATATCTATAGAAGAGGACTGTACTTAACAGGTGGTGGTGCTTTGTTAAAAGGATTGGACAAGCGATTGGCTCAAAAAATTAAATTGCCTGTTCATATTGCAGAAGATCCACTAAAGAGCGTTGTTAGAGGCACAGGTCTTGCATTGAAAAACTATCAGCATTTTCCATTCATCATGAGATAAACTCTCATAATCAACAAAGGAGCTGAACTCCATGCGCAATATTTTTCTGTTCATAAGGAGGTATGCAATCTTTATCCTGTTTCTCATCATGCAGACAACAGCGTTATCTATGTTATTTAGCTATAACAGGTTTCACAGCACCTTGTATGGAATGTTTTCCAGTGAGGTTTCTGGCAGATTGAACGATAGGGTTGACAATGTGTATTCATATTTTTCATTGAGGGAAGAAAATGAAAAACTTCGTGCACAAAATGCACAGTTGCTTTCACAATTACCATCTGGTCAGCTTTTCGCCGATACAACAAAAAGATTGGTAAGAGATACTGTCAAGATAGATTCTACAAACTCATACAGGCAATTCGAGTTTATGGATGCACATGTAATCAGCAATTCGGTTTTTCTACAACAAAATTATATGATGCTCCATCGTGGCTCCAACCAAGGGGTACAAGCCAACATGGCAGTTGTAGGTCCGGAAGGAGTCATTGGAACTGTAATTGGCGTCAGTAGCAATATGTCAACTGTAATGAGCTTGCTTCACCGTCAAACAAAATTGATTGCGGTGTTGAAAAAAGGAAGTGGTCTTGGTGAAATTGTTTGGGATGGCAAGGATCCTCAAACACTGATCTTAAATAAAATACCCAAAACAGTTGTTGTAAAAGTTGGCGATACTGTAGTTACAAGTCCTTATTCAGACAGGTTTCCACCCGGTATGAACATTGGTTTTGTCTCTGCTGTTACAAATGACCAGGAAACAAATACCTATATTTTGAAAGTTAGAACTGCAATCGATTTTAGCAATGTTCACCATGCATTTGTTGTTAAAAATAAATTGCAGAATGAAATGGATGAACTTAAAAGCAAGTTGAATAAGGAATGAATGTTGTAATTAAAAATATCATCCGGCTTATCCTCATCATGTTTGTTCAGGTTTTTATTCTGAACAACATCACTCCATTGCATCAACTCATTGTACCTTATTTCTATTTTATCTTCATCCTATGGTTGCCTTTCAAGACCTCCAGGGTAGCCTTGTTGTTTATTGGATTTCTGGTTGGTATGTTGGTAGACATGTTTTACAAAACTCCAGGATTGCATACAGCAGCTGTTCTTCTTTTGGCATATCTACGTCCTTTTGTAATTGGGTTATTGATGCCAAAAGAAATAACTGAGTGGGGAAATGAAGAACCTACTCGGTTTACCATGGGATTGGCTCCATTTACTACCTATGTCATTATTTTGACACTCATGCATAATGGGTATCTCATTCTATTGGAATGGATGAATTTTGGCAGTTTTCTCTACTTTATGGGAAAGCTCATTGCCACATCATCGGTCAGTCTGATACTTGTCATGATTGGCGAACTTTTCATTCACAGAAAAACACGAAATCGTTAGCATATCATTGCCTAATTTCGCATTGAACTTTCCAAAATTATGCCGGTATTCAATCAGTCCAGACAAAATGTGATCCGCTTGATCATTGCGGTTGCTTTTATCACACTGGTCATTAGGCTTTTCTTCCTGCAAGTAGTTTCTACCCAATATGATCTGTTGGCAATGGACAATGCCGTGAATAAGAAAATTATATATCCTGACCGTGGAATTATATTCGATCGAAAGGGGAAATCTATTTTAGAAAATACCCTTACCTATGATTTGATGGTGATGCCTACACAGCTGAAAGGCCTTGATACGATTGGATTGTGCCAACTTTTAAAAATTGATATTGATGAATTTAGAGATCGCATAATAGGTGCTATTATAAAAAATGGCAGATACAGACCTTCTGTATTTGAAGCTACGCTCAGTACAGAAACTTTTGTGCAGTTACAAGAAAATATTTACCGTTTTGAGCCAGGTTTTTTCTTGCAGGAGCGTCCAATCCGAACATATCCATTCAAGGCTGCCGCACATGTATTGGGATATGTAGGTGAAGTGGACTCCAATATACTCAAGCGCACCAACTACTTTTATCAAATGGGAGATTATATGGGTCTCTCTGGATTGGAGAGGTTTTATGAGCCGGTTTTGATGGGACAAAGGGGTGTGCGTTATCAAGTCAAAGACAATAAGAACAGGATTGTTGGCTCATACGAAAATGGTCAATTTGATTCAGTGGCCATTGCAGGTAGAAATTTACGCACCCATATTGACATTGATCTTCAGGTGTTGGCAGAGCGCATGTTGAAGAACAAGTTGGGAGCAATCGTGGCTATCGAACCAAAAACAGGTGGCATCCTTGCACTTGCGAGCGGTCCTACCTACGACCCCAATCAGCTTACAGGAAGTTTGCGCAAGAGTAATTTCTCCTGGATGTTGCGTGATACGGCCAGACCTCTTTTTAACAGGGCCATCAAAGGCCAATATGCTCCAGGATCAACAATCAAACCGATGGGGGCATTGATTGCGTTGGATGAAGGAGTGATTACTCCCAATTTCGGATTGGGATGTGGTGGTGCTTATTTGGGTTGCAGACGCCCAATTGCATGTGAACACCATAATCCTGGGCACGCAGCAAACCTGCGACTTGCATTGGCAAACTCATGCAACAGTTATTTTTCTCATATCTACAGATTGGCTGTTGACAACCCAAGAGAGCGTGGAATCGTGAATGGGTACTTGAAATGGAAACATTATATGAATTCATTCGGATTGGGTGTGAAGTTGGGATTGGATCTGCCAAGTGAAGACAGAGGTTTCATTCCTGATACCAGCTTTTACAATAAATTGTATAATAGAAGTTGGAATTCCTGTACAAACGTATTTCTGGGTATCGGACAAGGTGAAATGCAAGCTACTCCTTTGCAAATGGCAAACATGATGTGCATCATAGCCAACAAAGGATATTATTATACTCCGCATTTTGTAAATTCAATCGACAATGCAACACCTACTGACACTATTTTAAATGCATTCAAAGTCAGACATGAAGTAACCAATATTCCTGATACTATCTTCAACATCGTTCAATTGGGTATGCAGGATGTAGTGGAAAGCGGAACTGCAAGGGGGGCAAGGATTGAAGGAATTGCAATGGCTGGTAAAACAGGTACCGCTGAAAACTATGGTATCATCAATGGGAAAAGGGAAAAATTGGCAAACCACTCCTGGTTTGTTTGTTTTGCTCCTCGTGAAAATCCAAAAATCGCTATAGCAGTAGTTGTTGAAAATGCTGGTTTTGGGGCAACCTGGGCAGGACCTATGGCTTCATTAATGATAGAAAAATATCTTAGAGATACATTGCCTGAAGCAAGAAGAAAAGAAGTTGAACGAATTGAACAAAAAGAAATCATTTTGCCAATCGTAAAACAAAAAAGAGTCAGACTTGATTCATTGCGTCAACAGAAATTAAGACACGATATATTGAAGGCAAATACTTTTAAGGTATTTCCTCACAGGAAAAGCAAAGACGATAATCTGGCTTTGCATATTCATCATTTAACAGCATTGAAACCCGATCATGAGGAACAATTCATTTGAAATATCTAAAGGCATTGATTGGGTGCTGATCATCGCTTATGTTATACTTGTTATGACTGGTATCATAAGCATCTTTGCTGCAACTTACCGTGATGAAAATATTCTGCAGGGTTTAATGTCGCTCAAGACAGATTATAGTCGACAAACACTGTATTTTATTATTAGTTTGGTATTGGCTGTTTTTATTTTGTTGACTGATAGTAAGTTTTTCACGGCAACTGCAAATATTTTCTACTTTTTTGGTATTGTATTATTAATTCTTGTTTTTCCATTTCATACAGATGTTAAGGGTACCAAATCAATCATACGATTCAGTAGTTTTCAATTACAACCTGCAGAATTATGCAAGATTTTTGTAAATCTTGCATTGGCGAAATATTTGTCTTCTATGGATCTGAATTTTTCAAAATTGAAATCACAGTTCATAGCTGCTTTATTCATTTTAGTACCTGCCGTTTTAACTATTCTGCAAAGTGAAACCGGCTTGGCATTGGTCTATTTTTCATTCTTTTTGGTCATGTATCGCGAAGGTTTGCCGTCGTATATTTTAACCATTGGGTTTTCCATTGCAATTTTAGTCATCCTTACTTTGTTGGTTGAACAGAATACATTGGCTATCTCGTTAACCATGATTGCTGCCGTTTCCATTTATTTTTTACGAAGACCAATCAAACGGCAACGAAGCATTCTCTTTACAATTCTTGCATTTTGGATTGTATCTGTAGGTATTCAACGTTTTGCAGTTCCTTATTTTTTCAATAATGTTTTGAAACCTTATCAAGTTCAAAGAATCTATGCAACAGTGGGAAAAGATTTTCAAGTGGATACAGAAAAGTTAAGTGAAGAGGATTTGAAAAAAATGGAAGACAAAAAAAAGGCTGGAAATTACAATGTAAAACAAAGTAAGATTGCCATTGGTTCAGGTGGCTTTTCAGGAAAGGGATTGATGAAAGGAACACAAACCCGCTATGATTTTGTTCCTGAACAAAGAACAGATTTTATTTTTTGTACGATAGGAGAGGGCTTTGGCTTCATTGGAAGCTTTTTTTTATTGGGATTGTATCTTTTCATGATTCTGAGGATTGTTAATATAGCAGAAAGACAAAGAAGTACATTTAGCAGAACATATGGATATGGCGTTGCATCTGTTCTCTTGTTTCACATTTTTATTAATATTGGCATGACTATTGGTATCATTCCAGTAATCGGTATACCATTGCCATTCATGAGTTATGGTGGAACTGCTTTGATAACATTCACTGTACTCCTTTTCATTTTGATTAGGTTGGATGCCGACCGACAAATGATTTTGCGTTAAAAAATTATACATGAAGATCATACCATTGTCAGAAGGGTCTTTCAC
>CANFHO010000131.1 GCA_947447005.1 Chitinophagaceae bacterium | reverse complement strand
GGTAGAGAGGCAAGGAGGCAAGGAGGCAAGGAGGCAAGGAGGCAAGGAGGCAAGGAGGCAAGGAGGCAAGGAGGCAAGGACAATTTGAAAAAAGTGTAAATTACGTAAAAAGGGAGCAGTTTAGGCTGACTCCCTTTTTGTATTAAAAAATACTCTTTGCCTCCTTGCCTCTTTGCCTCCCTGTCTCTCATATAAAATTTTTCCAATCCCTTGCTCTTTACTACCTTTGCGCCTTCAAATCAAGCCCGATGATAAAGACAATTTTATTGCAGTCTACCGCTATCGGACAAGTTAAGGAGGTTAATACACCTGCCAATTATTTCCCCATCGGAATTCAGGTCATTTTCGCACTTTTTTTAGTGGTTTTATTGATGGTTATCAGCCATTTATTAGGGCCCAAAAGGAAGACAAGCGATAAATTACAGGTTTTCGAGAGTGGAATTGAGCAGTTCGGAAATGCGAGACAACCCATGGCAATCAAGTATTTCCTGGTGGCAATCCTTTTTGTGTTATTTGATGTAGAGGTGATTTTCTTCTATCCATATGCTGTTAATTTTCGCGGATTGGGTTGGAATGGATTGTTTTCAGTACTGATGTTTGTTGGTTTTTTCCTAATTGGGTTCATTTATATTATCAAAAAAGGAGCCCTTACCTGGGAAGATTAGACAAATTTATTTTTTAGTAATTCATAAAGTAATTATTAGTTAGATATAAAATAAATGATATGGCGCGTCCGGTTCGATTCAATGTTCATGAAAAGGATTTCTCTGACCGAGGTGTCAACCAGATAGAAATGCCCGAAGGCCACATGGGAGAAGGCTTTTTTGCCACTTCTCTGGATAAAGTGGTTGGCTTGGCCAGAAAAAACTCCATTTGGCCCCTCCCTTTCGCTACATCTTGCTGCGGAATTGAGTTTATGGCAACGATGGCTTCTACCTATGATCTTTCCAGATTTGGTTCTGAAAGGGTAGGCTTCTCTCCTCGTCAGTGCGACCTCCTCATGGTGATGGGCACCATCTCTAAAAAAATGGGTCCTGTTTTAAGACAAGTATATCTCCAAATGGCAGAACCCCGTTGGGTAATTGCAGTGGGAGCTTGTGCGTCTAGCGGTGGAATATTTGATACATATTCTGTTCTGCAAGGTATTGATCAAATTATCCCCGTAGATGTATACGTTCCTGGTTGTCCGCCAAGGCCGGAAGCAATCATTGATGGAGTTTTGAAGATTCAAGACCTCATTCACGATGAATCCCTTCGCAGGAGAAACAGCGAAAAATATAAAGCCCTGTTGGAAGGATACGGTATCCAATAATCAGGTAAAAAGAAAAAATATACACATGTTACTCAATATCGATACCATCAAGGAAATTCTCTCCGCCCAATTTGGCGAGCAGATACTTTCATGGGAAGAATCTTATGGTATGCACACTGTAACCGTTCAAAAGGATGCGAATTTAAAGGTGCTGACTTTTTTGTTCGACAATGATGCCCTCGGTTTCAGGTTCCTTACTGATATCACAGCTGTTCATTACCCCGACAGAAAAGGGGAAGAACTTGCAGTGGTTTATCACTTGCACAATCTTGTTGAAAACATGCGATTGAGGCTGAAGGTATATGCACCCATTGATGCACCTGATGTTTATACTGCAACAGGCCTCTACAGCGGTGCGAATTGGATGGAGCGCGAAACGTTTGATTTCCTGGGTGTGAATTTTGTGGGACATCCTGATTTAAGAAGGGTGTTGAATGTAGATGAAATGGATTATTTCCCTTTGAGGAAAGAATTTCCGTTGGAAGACCAAACAAGGGTTGACAAAGACGATGAAATGTTTGGCAGATAAAATAACAGAAGTTCACGCTTCATATAAATACGTTTATGCCTGAGCAAATAAATATCAGTTTACCGGAGGGGTCCATAGAAAAGCAGACCACCAGACTCAATTTGGGTCCGACCCACCCTGCAACGCATGGCGTTTTCCAGAACATCCTTGAGATGGATGGTGAACGCATCATCAAGGCAGAGTCAACTGTTGGTTATATCCATCGTGCTTTTGAAAAGCTTGCAGAACGCAGGCCATTGTATCAAATTACGACATTAACCGACCGTTTGAACTATTGTTCTTCCGCCCTCAATAACATGGGTTGGCATATGACATGCGAAAAACTCCTGGGTGTTTCAACTCCCAAACGTGTTGATTATCTCAGGGTAATCATCATGGAATTGGCCAGGATTACAGATCATCTTATTTGTAATTCAATTGTTGGTGTTGATGCAGGAGCATATACAGGCTTTTTATATGTAATGCAATACCGTGAGTTGGTATATGAAATTTATGAAGAAGTATGTGGATCCAGGCTTACCACCAACATGGGTAGGATTGGTGGTTTTGAAAGAAACTTCTCCAATGCTGCTTTTGAAAAATTGGAAAGATTTCTGAACGAATTTCCAGGTGTTTGGCAAGAGTTTGAAAACCTTTTCAATCGCAACAGAATCTTTGTGGAACGCACACGTGGAACTGGCGCCATTTCAGCAGAGCGTGCTTTGAATTATGGTTTCACCGGTCCCAATCTAAGGGCTGCAGGTGTGGATTATGATGTGCGTGTACATTCACCCTATGCTTCATACGAAGACTTTGATTTCATTGTTCCAGTAGGAACTACTGGAGATAACTACGACCGTTTCATGGTGCGCAATGCAGAGATTTGGGAATCTCTCAGCATCATCAAGCAGGCATATCAAAAAGTACAATCATTTAAAGGTGCTGATGCTGAAATCTATCATGCAGATGCTCCGGAATACTACCTTCCTGAAAAGGCAGATGTATATTCCAAAATGGAAGCGCTGATCTATCATTTCAAAATAGTGATGGGTGAAACTGAAATTCCCGCAGGTGAAGTGTATCATAGCATCGAAGGAGGTAATGGAGAGTTGGGATTCTATTTAATCAGCGATGGAGGAAGAACGCCATACAGGCTTCACTTCCGCAGACCTTGCTTTATATATTACCAGGCGTATTCAGAAATTGTGCAAGGTGCCATGCTCAGTGATGCCATCATCACCATGAGTAGCATGAATCTGATTGCCGGTGAAATGGATGCGTAATTCAGAATAAAAAGAGAAGACATGTCGAAGTTTTCAGATGATAAAATGAAAGAGGTAGAGGCAATCATTGCCCGTTATCCTGAAGGGAAGCAAAAGAGTGCACTCATTCCTTTGCTGCATCTTGCACAACAGGAATTCGGTGGATGGTTGAGCGCAGAAACCATGGATTATGTTGCATCCATCTTATCCATTGAACCAATCGAAGTGTATGAAGTAGCAACATTTTATAGCATGTACAATTTACAACCAGTAGGGCAGTATGTATTTGAAGTGTGCCATACAGGTCCTTGCATGTTAAAAGGAAGCGACAATATTATCAAATATATCAAGGATAAATTGAATATTGGAGTAGGAGAAACCACGTCTGACGGGCTTTTTACGTTGAAAACGGTAGAGTGTCTTGGCGCATGTGGATATGCCCCGATGATGCAATTGGGAAAACATTACAGGGAACATTTGAGTGAAGAAAAAGTGGATCAGATCATTGCAGAGTGCAGGACTAAAAATTAAAAGACCGTAAAAGCTAGAAGCGATATGGGAAGAAAATTGTTACTTGAAAAGGCACATGTTGAAGGAATCAGATTCTTCGATGCGTACAGAAGAGAAGGTGGTTATGCTGCTGTCGAAAAGGCATTGAAAATGACTCCAGCTGATATCGTTGAGGAAGTGAAGAAGAGTGGTTTGAGAGGCAGGGGTGGTGCGGGTTTTCCGGCAGGTATGAAGTGGAGCTTCATTGCAAAACCTGAAGGTGTTCCTCGTTATTTGGTTTGCAATGCAGATGAATCAGAGCCTGGTACTTTCAAGGACAGATATTTGATGGAATTTATTCCGCATCTGTTGATTGAAGGCTTGATTGTTTCATCCTTTGCATTGGGAAGCAATACAACATTCATTTATATCCGTGGCGAATATGCCTGGATTGTTGATATTCTGGAACAAGCCATTGCCGAAGCACATCAGCAAGGCTTCCTCGGAAAAAATATTTTAGGTACAGGGTTTGATCTTGATATTCATGTACAACGTGGTGCAGGTGCATACATCTGTGGTGAGGAAACAGCATTGATTGAATCATTGGAAGGCAAGCGTGGTAATCCTCGTATCAAGCCTCCTTTCCCTGCTATCAAAGGTTTGTGGGGTTGTCCAACAGTTGTGAACAACGTTGAAACCCTTGCTGCTGTTGTTCCCATCATGAATCTCGGTGGTGAAGAATATGCGAAGATTGGTGTGGGAAGATCAACAGGTACCAAGCTCATTTCAGCTTGCGGAAACATCAACAAACCTGGTGTATATGAAATTGACATGACCATTTCTGTAGAAGAATTTATATACAGTGATGAATATTGTGGTGGCATCGCCAACGGCAAAAAATTAAAAGCATGTATTCCAGGTGGTTCTTCCGTTCCGATTCTTCCTGCCAATCTTCTGTTGAAAACAGCAAAAGGCGAGACGCGTTACATGAACTATGAAAGCCTCTCTGATGGAGGATTTGCAACCGGTTCAATGATGGGTTCGGGTGGATTTATTGTATTGGATGAAGATCAGTGTATCGTGAAACACACGCTCACGCTTGCTCGTTTTTACAGGCACGAAAGTTGCGGACAATGTTCGCCATGCAGAGAAGGAACCGGTTGGATGGAAAAAATCCTGAACAAGATTGAAAGTGGCAAAGGAAGCATAAGTGACATTGATTTGCTGTGGGATATTCAGCGCAAGATTGAAGGAAATACCATTTGTCCGCTGGGTGATGCTGCAGCTTGGCCAGTAGCCGCTGCCATCAGGCATTTCAGGGATGAATTTGAGTGGCATGTGAATAATCCGGAACTGTGTTTGCAACAGAATTATGGCTTGGCACATTATGCCGATTTTCGTGAAGTGGTTGCATAAAAATTAATAGGGCGATGCCCGATAAAAAGTAATTATGGCCGAAGAAGTCAAAAAACTGAAAGTCACGATCGACAACATCACGGTGGAAGTTCCGCAGGGAACAACCATTTTGCAAGCTGCAAGAATGGTGGGTGGTGATGTAGTTCCGCCAGCCATGTGCTATTACAGCAAGCTGGAAGGCAGTGGTGGTAAATGCCGCACATGCCTTGTGGAAGTGAGCAAAGGCAGTGAAGCCGATCCACGCCCAATGCCTAAATTGGTTGCCAGTTGCAGAACAACCGTTATGGATGGCATGGAAGTAAAGAACATAACGAGTCCTCGTGTAGAAGATGCACGTGCTGGTGTTGTTGAATTCCTTCTCTTAAACCATCCTCTTGATTGTCCTATTTGCGATCAGGCTGGTGAATGTCATTTGCAAGATCTTGGTTACCAACATGGTAAACAAGGAACCCGTTATGAATTCAAACGCAGAACATTTGATAAACATGATCTCGGACCATATATTCAATTGCACATGACCCGTTGTATTCTTTGCTACAGGTGTGTGTTTACAGCTGATCAGGTGTCCGACAATCGTTCGCACGGGATATTGAGCAGAGGAGACCATGCTGAAATCGCTACATATATTGAGAAGTCGCTCGACAATAACATGATAGGAAACGTGATTGATGTATGTCCTGTAGGTGCACTCACAGACAAAACGTTCAGGTTTAAAAATCGTGTTTGGTTCACGAAGCCGGTGTACGCACACAGAGAGTGTTCTTGCTGCTCTGGTAAAGTAACCTTGTGGCAACGTGGTGAAGAAGTGTTGAGGGTTACGGCACGAAAAGACAAGTGGGGTGAAGTGGAAGAGTGGATATGCAATGAATGCAGGTTTGAAAAGAAGAACACCAGCGATTGGACCATCGAAGGACCTGCACACGTGGATAGGCATTCAGTAATTTCTCAAGGACATTATGAACATGTGGTGAAACCAAAGGAAACCTTTTCTGCAGTGCATGGCGGACGTCAGCCTCAATTGTTGATGGACATACACAGTGTAAGTGAAGTGAATGATCCTTCGGTAGACCTGAGT
>CANFHO010000130.1 GCA_947447005.1 Chitinophagaceae bacterium | reverse complement strand
GTTAAACAGATACTTTTTTTCATACAGCAGTTTTAAGAAATTTTATATTCAAATAAAGGCAATCCGTTGAAGCCTGTGTTTTTTATGACGAATGTAGATCCTGCAAGTGGTTCTTTTTGGAGATCTACTTTGGTTAAACCTATACTTGCAGACGTAACATAGATTTCTGAAAAGTCATCTCCCCCAAAGCAAATGGATGTCACTTTTGAAACAGGTATTTTTATGCGGTAAATTATTTTTCCTGTTGATGGGTTCCATCTTGTGATCTGCCAGCCACCCCAATGTGCAATCCACAACATCCCTTCATTGTCAATGGTCATGCCATCTGGAAATCCATCCTCCTGTGAAATGTGTATGATGGATTTTTTGTTGCAGATATGTCCAGTTTCTTTATTGTAATCAAATTGAACCACCTCCATGGTGGGGGTGTCGATGTAATAAAATCTTGATTCATCCAGGCTCCAGCATAAGCCATTTGAAATCGTTACACCATCAAATTTCTGTTCAATATTTTTTTGGGAATCAATTGTATACAGACTTCCGCTGTTATCTTGTTCATTAAGCGACATCGTTCCTGCCCAAAACCTTCCAGCGGGGTCGCATTTGCCATCATTGAATCTGTTATGAGGTTGATCAATTTCAGGATCTGAGATTTTTTCAATCAACCCATTTTTTCTGTTGATGAAAACAAAGCCATCCTGAAGTGCTGCAATGATCTTTTCACCATTGTCACACAATGCAAATGAACCAACCTTGCTTCCTGTTTCAATTGATTCAAATGTTTTGGAGATGGTATTCAGTATGAGAATGTTGGATTGAATGATATCAACCCATAGAATCGATTTTGTTCTTGGATCCCAAACAGGGCCTTCGCCAAGTATGGCCTTATACGGATGGATTGGTTCAATTGTATATTCCATGATGTTTAATAGGGTGAAGGGCTCATGGATGTCCAACCTCCGTCAATGATAAGGGATTGTCCTGTGATATGCCTTGCCTCATCAGAAACCATAAATATCGCTGCATTTGCGATATCATCCACAGAAGCAGGTCTTCCCATGGGGGTTATTCTCGACCATGTTTTAATGTATTCAGGGTCTTGCAATGTTCTTTCTGTTAACGTAGCACCTGGTGCAATGGTATTGATATTGATTCCAAATTCTGATAATTCTGACACAAGATTTTTGGCAAGCATTTCTATGGCGGCTTTGGTCATGGCATAGGCTCCCAGATTCTTATGTGCCTGATGTCCAACCACGGATGATGTAAACAGAAGTGAGCCGCCAGTAGATTGTTTTTTCATTTGATTGGAGGCTGATTGTGCAAGGAAGAAAGTACCTCTGAGGTTCACTTCCATCACCCTGTCAAAATCCTTGACTGGATAATTGGCAAAATCACCAAAGAGCGTGATACCCGAATTGGCAATAACAATGTCAACACTTCCAAAATGTTTCACTGCTTCGTCAATCATCTGTTGAATGAAAGCCGCATCGCTGGAGTCGCCCGGCATCGCTATACAATCTTTTGAAACCAATGCTGCAGCTTGAAGACAAAGGGTTTCATCCATATCATTTAATAAAATATGAGCACCTGCTTCTGCCAGATGCTGACAGATTTTCAATCCGATTCCCTGTCCTGCGCCGGTAACAATGGCTGTTTTATGTTTTAGTGAGATATTCATGGCTATGGCATGTAAAAGACTTGCTTGAGTGGTATGCTGATGGGTGAATGATCTTCATTGGTTTCCATGATGTCTTTCATGTGCGCCCACCATTTTTTCATTATCGGGTGATGGGGAAGCTCATCCATTTTCATGGCATCCGCCACCTGAAGTACACCAAACAAGTGATTGGTTTTCTCATCCAGAAAAATATAATAATCCTTGATACCTGTTTCATGCAGAAGGTCCACGAGTTCGGGCCAAATCTCATCATGTCTTTTTTTGTATTCCGATTCCATGCCCGCAAACATGTTCATCCTGAATGCCAAGGTCATCATATACAAATGTTTATTCTTCAATGTACGAAATCATCGTCATGCAAATAAGGTTCGTGTGGAAAAATATAATTCAACTACCTTGTTGCTCCTCAAATAGGATAAGGTACAAGGAGCGTATCTTTGTTGAACAACATATATGTATGGATTTCACAATGCAGTCGCTGAATGCTCTTTTCAACCGATTAAAGGGTATCGGATTCTTTGAACGTCTTTTTGGTTGGAATAAGGTCCAAGGATTGCTCACCGATGCTTCAGCTGAGGTGGGTGCATTGCAACAGCTGAATGTTGAAAATGCAAAACAATTGGCACAGAAGGAGGTTTCTTTGTCTGAATTGAGAAAGGATTTTGATGTTTTAAAGGTCAGTGAATCAACTCTTCAGCAAAAATCAATTCAACAAAATACGGAAATTGAAACATTAAGGGAGGGTGGCACAAAAGTAAAACAACTGTATGCAGGCGAACAGGCATCCAATCGTCAGAAAGAGTTGACTATTATCGATTTGACGAATGATAGAAACAATATCCAGGAAAAATACAATCAAATCGCTAAAGATTTGAATGAAGTTAAATTGAAGTTGGCTTCTTTGGAGAAAAATGAAGAATTCAGAAAAACGGAGCATAATGATGCGTTAAGTTCTCTAAAAGCCATTCAACAAAAGATTGAAAGCGACCGACATAAAGAGATTGAAAAACTGCAGGAGAAAGAACAAGAGCGTTTGGAAAAGTTAAAGGCAACTTGGTCTGATCATCAATCCTTGGCGCAGCAGTCAATTAAGGCTATATGCGGTAAACATACGATTGAATTTGTTGACAAGGTTCCATTCAAAGGAACACCAGACAATACCATCAAAGTGGCAGGAGAGTATATTGTATTTGATGCAAAAAGTCCTGGTGGCGAGGATTTAAACAATTTCCCTGCTTATATTAAACGAGAGGCAGAAGCTGCAAAAAAATATGCCATTCAGGATGAGGTGCGAAGGGAAATATTCTTTGTGATACCATCCAATACCTTGGAGGTTTTGAAGCAATTCGTCTATCCATTGGCAGAGTATACAGTGTATCTGATATCCCTGGATGCATTGGAGCCTGTTATTCTTTCATTGAAGCGAATTGAGGAATATGAATTTGCTGAAGAGTTGACTCCAGAAGAAAGATCCAATATTTGTCGCGTACTCGGAAAATTTGCCCACCTTACCAAACGCAGAATTCAAGTAGATAGTTTCTTTGCAAAACAGGCTATTGAGTTGGCATACAATGCAGAAGCAACTTTGCCGGATTTCATTCTGGAAGAAGTAATTAATTTTGAACGAGCAGATAAATTGAATCCACCCTTAGAGAAAAGAACAAAGCAGATCCCGGTAAAAGATCTGGAAAAGGATATCAACAAGCTTGAGCAAGAGGCAAAAGGACGTGGTATCAATATTGATTCAGAGCCTTTGGCTGACAAGATCAATGAATTGCCTTTGTATGATAATGAAATAACTGATTAGGGGTTTCAAACGTCGGCTTTCAATATACGCTGTTTGTTGTCTGTCAATGTGCTTTTGGCTTTGTATAAGCAGTCATGTTAAGTCAATCCATATCGAAATTCTATCTATATGGGGGTTTTCAAAAAACCTTGATTTACGATTTATTTACATTTAATTGACAATTTAAAAACATATACAAGGCATTGAATTGAATTAATTTGCCGCAATTATATTTTATAACATGAACTACTTTCAACGCATTGCAGTTTTTCTTGTTTTTATAACTACATCTTATGCTGGAGTTGCACAAAATTCTTCCAACCAACTAAGCGGAACCATTTTTACAACAGACAGTTTGCCTGTATATGCAAATGTGAATTTGGTTTTCCAGAATAAAGGCACACATACCAATCAAGTCGGATATTTTTCAATAAGCTCAATCAAACCAATAAAAGATACACTTGAAATAACCTATTTGGGAACCATCATCAAACGTATACCCGTAGATTTTAGTCTGGGTCAAAACTATTCATTTGGAGTCATTTTATTAAACCATACTCATCAGGCATTACAGGAAGTATTCGTGAATAGTGATATTTCAAAAAATACATCAAAGGATTTAACAACAAACTCAACACGTATCAATATTCCTGTTCAAGATTTGGCTCAATCCATTACCATTTTGAATGCTGAAACACTGAAAGACCGAATGGAGTTAAACTTTAAGGACATCATCGATGAAGTGGCTGGTATGAATCATTACTCTGGATATGACGAATATGCTTTTCGTGGATTGAAAGCCGAAAATGCAAAAATGATCAATGGTTTACGAGGGTTTAATTCTACTTATACAAGTAATCTCTTGGCAAACATTGAAAAAGTCGAAATTTTAAAAGGTCCCGTTTCTTCTTTGTATGGAAATGGAGATCCAGGAGGTTCTGTAAATCTTATTACAAAAAAACCGCTGAATTTTGTGAAGAATGAACTAAGTATGATGTTCGGCGCATGGAATCATTTTAGAATATTGGGTGATTTTAACAAGCCGCTGAATGAATCAAAATCATTATCCTTAAGAATGAATGTTGCCATCGATCAAAGTAATTCATTCAGAGATTACTTGAGCAATAAATCGTATCAACTAGCTCCATCCATTAGCTATAAACCCAATGATAAACTTTCATTCAATGCAGATTTTTCATTTTCTTCATTGAATGGTTCGATAGATAGGGGACAGCCTGGTCTGTTAAAACCTTTTCCATTGAATGCAACCCCCATAAAACTAAGCACTACCCAAATCGACGATTATTTAAAGGAAAAAACATTCATTTCTACATTATGGATGCATTATCAATTGAAAAAAAACCTCTTGCTTCATATAGGATATTCTGCGTACTTAACTGATCAAAAAGCAGCCGGACATGGCATTCATAGTTATGTTTCGAATGATTCAGTAAATCTTTATTATAGCAAATGGGATTATGCTTCCATGACACATAATTTTTCGCCATACATCCAATACAATGTTCAAAAAGGAAGAATTTTACATCAAATTATAAGTGGATATGATTTCATAAGAACAGAAGCAGAGCCTGAGCAAACATATTTTGAAAATACACCAAAATATTCATCAGGTTCAGGCATTGTTGGTGGGTTTAATCTATTGTATCCAAATTACATCAACAGAAATACCAGCCTTTATACAGTATCAAAATTTTCAACAGATGCTGCTAAAATAGAACCTGCAGTCTATACTACACAAGGACTATATATACAAGATCATATGCAAACTGGCAGATGGATATTTTTAATGGGGATGAGGCAAGAAATATATATAGCTGAAGATGAAACTGATCCAACCAAAGAATCAATCATATCCTCAACATTGCCTCGGCTCGGCATAACTTACAAAATGAATGATCAGAATAATTTGTTTGCAACATACAGCAAAGGATTTGATCCATTTGAGGTTTCTGCAAGCACCCAGATTTTTAAAGATCCTTTCAAGCCGGTAAATAGTACTTTGTTTGAATTAGGGCTGAAGAGAATATTTTTTGATGAAAAATTAACCGCAAATTTTTCGTTATATAATATCAGATTGCAAAATGTTGCAGTCAATGCCAATGACATTACAAATCCGAATCTATTTGTTCAGCGTGGGGAACATACTTCAACTGGTTTTGAAACTGAATGGAATGGCAATCCTTTGCCTGATATTTATTTGAACCTAACCTATGCTTACAATGTTGCTAAAATATCCAAGAGCATTATCCAAACGGAAATAGGTCAGTTTGTTGAAAATGCTCCAATGAATAGCAGTAGTTCTTGGGTAAAATACCAACCGAAAAAAAGCGTAATAAAAAATTGGGCTTTTGTCTTTGGCCATACCCAGGTTTCAAAGCGATATCTTGTTCAACGTGAAATTATTTTACCTGGTTATTTAACGCTACAAGCTGGATTAAGGTATATAAAGCCTAAATGGTCTATATCCATGAATGTTTATAATATAACGAATAAAACCTATTGGATCGGTGGATATAATTCTATAAACAAATGGCCAGGAGCTCCAAGAAATACCAGTATACAGTTTTCATACAGATTCTAAAAAGCGTTTTAATGTTTTAAATTTGAACAATTCCAATTTTAGAGATTATAAAGTATTTCATAGGTTTTTAAATTTGAGTTAAATTAGTCAGTATACTAAGAGCTTATTGAATTTT
>CANFHO010000129.1 GCA_947447005.1 Chitinophagaceae bacterium | reverse complement strand
TCTTTCCGTAATCTATATTGTCAAATGCTTCTGCTTCCGGAAACATGATATTTCCATTTCTGTCTGTTGCACCTTTAGGAGTTGAAGCCAACGTCCATCCAACAATAGGGAATCTCAGATCAATGCTGGATTTGGTGCCTTCAAAATCATCCAGGTAAATCAATCCCTCACCACCTTTACCGATTTGAGGCGCATGACCAGGTTTCATCTTAGCCGCTTCAGCAGAAGCATTGATACTGGATATTCCATTTGCTTCGTAGAATGGCAGCTTGCTCAACCATTTATTCAATCGGGGCAATTCACTGTTGTAATTCATGTCAATACCCGTCATGGAGTTGCGTATCGGATCTGATCCGTATTCCATTTTGGTAAAGAAAGGGCGTTCACTTAAACGCACCATGGTGCCACCAACTGAGAATTTCGGATTGAAAATATAATCCCATCGCAATCCGGTATAGGTTCTTTGTTGGACGCCAAATGTTGCATTGTTTTCAAATTGTACATTGACTGGCAATCCTGAATTCTTGATAGCACTGTTTATGATTCTCAGTGTTCCTGAAATATAATCGATTGTATAATCAACATTTTCTTGGAGCGTTTGTCCGCCTGCTGTTACAGTTACAGATCCTGCAGGGATATTAAATGCATTCAAAGAAATTTCTCCACTTGATCCGCCGGATGATTTAGAACTACCCTTGATAACATATCTGTTGAGGTTGGCATAGGTTTGTGCAATGGCCTTGATGGTATCATAAAGTGGATAGAAAAGATATTTGTTTCGAAGCGATGGATCTGTTGTGAATGCATCGTCCAAATCATGTCCAAATGGTTCAAGTACAGGAAAGATCGCTCTGCTCTGATAAGAATTGATGGTATATCCTTCAACATAGTCAAACACACCATCCGGTTGAGGGTCATTTTGATTGTTGAGCCTATCGAGGTTCATCAATGTAAGCAATGGTACGCCGGCTTTATCTCCTTCAGGAAGATATCTTTTTTCACCACCACCGGGTTCCTGGTATAATATATTGAATTGAAAATCCTGACGCTCCAATTGACCGTTGCCTACCGGATAAATATTTTTCATCATCAAATCCCACATGGGCAATGCAGTGCGTTGAGATGTACCTTTCAGCAATTTGAGGAAGAGCACTTTTTGAACACCACTGGTAGAATCCACAGGTATGTCTTGTGCAAATTCACCAACCTGATATACTTTGCCATTGATGGTATATTGATACGCAACCCCCAACACTTCATCCGGTTGGAGCGTAACATTTAATGAAATGAATCCTAATTGTCTGTTGAAATAATATTGGGTAGTGTCTAGTTTTCTGGCAAAAGTTTTCTCAAAATCACGCGTTGGTTGTAAACCCAGGCTATTCAGCGTATTTACTATCTGTGCAGGGTTTCTGGAAGCAGGATTGCTGATGAGTTTTCTGTACAAGTCATTGACTCCATTGGCCGGATACAATGATCCGGGAGTTACGTTAATAACGGGTGGTTGTTGATATGGATTTTCTTCAGCCAGATCCATCAATCCAACAACATCTCTTGCATTGGTGGTTACACCATTTCTGTTGGTAACCCAAACTTCCAAACGAAGTAATTGAACCTGTGAATTGATCACAGGTAGATTCTTCATGGCCTTATTGAAATTATTCCTGAAATAATGTGCCAACAGGAAGTGTCTGTTTTCTTCATATTCATCTGCCTTTATTTCGAATGGGGTACTGCTGGTGCCACCTTTGAAACCGGCTGATTGTCTTTGGGAACGCTGACTTGCAAAAACAGTGGATAACCAAAGTTTACCAAATTGCATTTGTGTTTTTACACCAAAGAGTTGTTGAGCGCCAGGTATCAATGTTCCTTTAGAAGCGAATGAGGTGTTACCCACTTCAATTTTCTTGAAGATATCTTCAGCGCCTCCTGAGTAATCTAGTTTAAGTTGATTTTCAAAATCGAAAGTTGAAAGGGTATTGTAGCTAATGGGGAATTTCATTTTATCTCCAATGTTCCCAATCACATTGAGGTTGGCATTCATGTCAAAATCCAGTCCGCCATTTTTTCTGGCTCGTTCAGGAAGAGTAGGGTTCTTGACATTCTGACCCTGATATCCACCTTTGATGGTTACTTCACCTTGCGGTTTGATATCCACCTTCCCCAATCCAAAAAGACGATTGAATAAATCGTCGGTCATATTCAGTTTAGGCTTCACCAGTTTTCTGTTCATCAAACTGATGGTATTGGCCCGGGATTTGAAATAATCATTTTCCGCTTTGCGGGATTGGAGCCGCATAAAATCGTTGAAATTGATGGAGGTAGGCTTGCGGAAATATTTATCGCCTATTTTTTCAATGATGAAATATTCCTTGGTTTTGGGATCATAAACAACGGAATCTCTGAGGTTGGATGGATCTTTCAGATCGAAAGGATTTCTTTTTCCTGCGGTAAAGGCATCTGCTCTTCTGTCTTGGATAGGAAACCTGAGACTATCATTGCCTGGAATCGTATCCTGTTGCTGTTGTTGGATGGGGAACGCGCGCACATGCTGCGAAGGTATCGCAGAAAGTATGCTGGCTATAAAAGTTATTGGAATAAATAACTTCTTCAGGATCATGTACTTAGTTGGTTCTATGTAGAATGCGGATCAAATGAACTGGAGGGAACTTTTGATCAACGATTCAAGGTTTAATTCATTGGATGTTGCATTTTTGGCCTTTTTCAGCGCGGTTTCTGCCGTTGCTTTTTGAATGCCAAGTGCCATCAGTGCATTTAACGCATCATTTTCAATTGTATTGTGTATAAAGCCTTGAGAAACAACATCATTTCCATTTTTTATCATTTTATCTCGTAGCTCCAGGATGATTCTTTCTGCCGATTTCCTTCCGATGCCTTTGATCTTTTCCAATGCAACCGTATTTCCGCTGGCGATGGCGTTGCTCAGTTCTTGCGCCTGCATGGATGAAAGCATCATTCTGGCGGTATTGGCACCAACCCCATTTACATTGATCAATTGAAGAAAAAGGGTCTTTTCTGCCTGTTCAGCAAATCCAAAAAGAGTATGTCCATCTTCTTTGATTTGCAGATGGGTAAGCAACGTACCTTGCTGCTTGTCTTGTATTCTGGAATAGGTGTTCAAGCTGATCTGCACTTCATATCCAACTCCTTGAACATCAATGTGTACGTACGATGGCGTCTTGGTTGTGAAGTTACCTGTGAGGTATGCGATCATGGGCTGTTTATTGAGCTACAAAGATAGGGGTTAGGGGCTAGGGGTTAGGTGTTAGGGGTTAGAATTATTTAGCCATCTCTATTCTAGCCCAGATGAACAATCTCGGTCAACGTTTTTTAACATCTAACTCCAAACCCCTAGCCCCTAACCCCTATCTTTGCAACCTGAAATTCTAGCAGATGCAAAAAATTACAGCAGCAATTACCGCGGTGGGAGGTTATGTACCTGAGGATATACTCACCAATGCAGATCTGGAGAAATTGGTTGATACCAATGATGAATGGATAAAAAGCAGAACCGGAATTGAAGAGCGACATATTTTACGTGGAGAGGGCAAGGCTACATCCGACCTGGTGGTTCCTGCAGTGCAGGAATTATGCCAGAAAAGGGGCATTGAACCCAATGAGATTGAATGCTTAATTGTTGCAACCGTTACCCCGGATATGTTTTTCCCTAGCACGGCAAATGTGGCCTGTGAGAAATTAGGAATTACCAGTGCATGGAGCTTTGATATCCTTGCAGCTTGTTCCGGGTTTCTATATGCACTCACAACAGGTGCAGCGCTTATTGAAAGTGGCAGATATAACAAAGTAGTGGTGGTGGGTGCCGATAAAATGAGTTCCATCATTGATTATACCGACCGTACCACTTGTATTCTTTTTGGCGATGGTGCAGGGGCTGTGTTGTTGGAACCAAACAACGAAGGGTATGGTGTGCTGGATAGCATTTTGAAAAGCGATGGAAGCGGCGGAAAATATTTAAACATGAAGGCCGGAGGATCTCTGAATCCCTCAACGGCTGAGACCGTTGCAGCGAAGCAGCATTTTATTTTTCAGGACGGACAACCTGTTTTCAAATTTGCTGTTACCGGAATGGCGGATGTGAGTTATGAATTGATCACGAGAAATAATCTTACAGCTGATGATATTGCATGGTTGGTACCTCATCAGGCCAATAAGCGCATCATTGATGCAACTGCCAGGAGAATGGGATTGCCGGATGAAAAAGTTTTGTTGAATATTCAGCGATATGGAAATACAACTGCTGCAACCATTCCATTGTGTTTGTGGGATTTTCAGGATAAGATTCACAAGCGTGATAACATTGTGTTAGCCGCCTTCGGCGGAGGTTTCACCTGGGGGGCTACTTGGGTGAAGTGGTTCATATAGTGGAGGGTGGAAGGTGGAGAGTGGAAAAGTAAATCACATCGATTTTAATTATTCGTTTAAAAATCAGTTTTATGTCAGATAAGAAAAAACATTCCACTTTCCACACTCCACTTCCCACTTTTTATAAAGGCTTCTCCTCCCTGGCTATTCATGCGGGGCAGCATCCGGATCCGATGTATGCACATCTTACTCCAATTTATGCATCGTCTACTTATGTATATGATGAAGCGGAGCAGGGGATGCGCAGGTTTTCGGGACAGGAGCCGGGGTATATTTATTCTCGTTGGGGAAACCCCACCATGAATGAAGCGGAGGAAAAGATTGCAGCAATGGAGACCTGGAAGATTGAACGTGAAGGAAAGCCGCTGGAAGCAAAAGCCATTTTGCATGCGTCTGGTATGGCTGCCATCAGTTCCTTGTTTTTAGCCACTTTGAAAAAAGGAGATAAGATATTGACGCATTATTCCTTGTACAGTGGTACCCAGGATTTCATGAAAACCTTGTTGGATCCGTTGGAAGTGGAACCGATCATTGTGGATCTGCGTGATCTTTCCATTGCCGAGAAATGTTTGAAGGAAGATCCTGCGATCCGAATGATATATCTGGAAACACCCGCCAATCCTACGCTTCAGTGTGTGGATCTCGAAGCTTTGTCTGCGCTCGCGAAGCAGTATGGTAAGATTACGGCATGCGACAATACCTTTGCCACACCATATTTGCAGCAGCCATTTAAATATGGAATTGATTTTGTTTTGCATTCTACGACTAAGTTTTTGAACGGACATGGAACAGCTATTGGCGGCGTATTGGTGGGAACGGATATTGAATTCATGAAGACCCGTGCAACAAAGACCCATCGTTTGTTGGGTGGGAACAGCAATGCCTTTGAGGCTTTTTTGTTGATCAATGGGATGAAGACCTTGGAGGTGAGGATGCAGCGTCATTGTGAGAATGCCATGCAGGTGGCGAAGTTTTTGGTGGAACATCCTGCGATAGAGAAAGTGAATTACAACGGACTTTCCACGCATCCTGATTTTGCTGTATCCCAGAAGCAGATGAGTCACCCTGGTGCCATGATGAGTTTTGAATTGAAAGATGGATTTGAGGCAGGGGTGAGGTTTATGAACAAGTTGCAATTGTGTACGCGCACTGTTTCGTTGGGTACTTGTGATACATTGTTATCGCACCCCGCGTCTATGTCGCACAGCTCCGTTCCCCGCGATCAGCGAATAGAATATGGTATCACCGATGGTTTGATCCGATTGAGTGTAGGGATGGAGAATATAGAAGATATATTGGAAGATTTTTCGCAAGCGCTTTCATAGTTGAAGGGGTTGAAGAGGTTGAATATTTTAAGAGATAGACTCTTTTAGTTGGTCAACATATTTTTCAGAAACATTGAATTTCTCAGCAATTTCAGTGGTTGTGAGATTCCCTTTCTTTAACTCATGTAAGATGGATATGACGTTATCCATGATGCCTGTTTTTGCTTCAGCTCTACCTTGTGCAAGCCCCTCTTCAAGACCTAATCTTCTTGACGCTGACATTTCTGTTACATACGTTCGAATATTATCAATGTAGAGTTCATACCCTCTAATTTGTTGGGGTGTGTAATTTTTTGTTTCCAGCATTTCCATGGCTTCACAGATCTCATAATATTTAGTGAGCTCTTTTTCTGTGAGGTACTGGCTGAAAGCATTGGGGTTTGATAGGTACATAAGCCAACGGTCTTTGATATTTTCAATATCAAAAGTATTTAATTTTATCTTGTTTCCTTAAATCGAACAAACCAAAAAATACATGAAATCTATGGCAAGTCACACTTGTGTGGAAGATCATCAATAATTTATTTTCAAACAACCACCCCTCACTCGCTCGCACCTA
>CANFHO010000128.1 GCA_947447005.1 Chitinophagaceae bacterium | reverse complement strand
TACTATTCTTGGAGGTGATACTATTATCGGTAAACATGCTACGATTGGAGGCAATGCATGGGTTACCCAAAGCGTTGACCCCTTTGTAGCGGTTTACAATGAAACTAAATTAAACTTCAAACAGAAAAACAATCATGTCAACACTCATTGATTTTATTGGAAACACCCCATTGGTAGAATTGCAGCATATCAATCCGAATAAAAAAGTAAAATTATTCGGTAAACTTGAAGGGCACAATCCTGGTGGAAGTGTAAAAGACAGGACTGCCTTGGGTTTGATTCAGGGTGGGATTGATAGTGGAATGATTACATCAGATTCAAAAATTATAGAAGCAACCAGTGGGAATACCGGTATAGCGTTGGCCATGATTGCCCGATTGAAAAATTTGCATCTTGAATTGGTTATGCCCGAGAACTCAACCAGGGAGCGGATTTTATCGATGCAAGCCTTTGGGGCACATGTTATACTTACACCAGCTGATGGAGGCATGGAAAGTGCCATCGATTTAGTAAATGAAAAAGTAACGAATGAAGGATATGTTTCTTTAGATCAATTCGGCAATCCCAATAATCCTCAGGTGCATTATCGTACAACTGCTCCGGAGATATATCGTGATACCAATGGTGAGATCACACATTTTGTTTCGGCCATGGGAACCACTGGCACCATCATGGGGGTTTCAACATATTTGAAGGAACAAAATGATAAAATTCAAATCATAGGTGCTCAGCCTGCTGAAGGTGCAAAGATTCCAGGAATAAGAAAATGGCCAGAAGCATACATGCCTAAAATTTTCAATCGTTCTCGTGTAGATAGGATCATTGAAGTCAATGAAGATGAAGCGAAGACCATGGCAAAGCGACTCGCCAAAGAGGAAGGTGTATTTTCTGGCATGAGCAGTGGTGGTGCAGTTGCCACTGCGCTTAAAGTCATTTCGGAATTGGATGAAGGTGTAGTTGTATGTATTATCTGCGATCGTGGGGATCGGTATTTGTCTTCGGATTTGTTTTTATAATGTTTAGAAAGTTTAGAAAGTTTAGAAAGTTTAGAAAGTTTAGAAAGTTTAGAAAGTTTAGAAAGTTTAGAAAGTTTAGATGGTTTAGATGGTTTAATTGAAAATCTAAACTCTCTAAACCATCTCAACTTCCCTAAACCCTATTCCCCCATCAACAAAAACAATGAAATCAAGGGCCCGATGGTTTTCAGATCATCTGAACGTTGAGGTTCATTGACATAATAATCGTACGTACCAGAGCGATAAGGTGTTCCTCCCAATCCTGCACCGCTACAGGAGTGATGAATATGTGGAAGTCCTTTTTCATCGATGGTGATAAATTCTTTTTGAAGTCCTTCGTATGCCTTTGTCAATGTGGCTTTAAACATAGCAGGCAAATAGCCCTTTTTGATTCCCTTCGCCAAGGCATATGTGAACATGGTACTTCCTGATGCTTCCAGATAGTTACCTTGCATTCCACCCTTGTTGACAATCTGATACCATACTCCACTGTTTTTATCCTGAAACTGAGCAATGGCAGTCATCGTGCTGTTTAGAATCCGAATCAATTCAGGCCGTTTGGGATGATTGTTGGGAAATAGTTCTATGATATCAACAAGGGCCATGACATACCATCCCATGGAGCGACTCCAGATTTCTGGAGAGCGGCCAGTTTTGGGGTCGCACCAAAGTTGTTTCTTGCTTTCATCCCATCCGTGGAAGAGCAAACCGGTAATGGGATCTTTCAGATGGGCATTCATCCAGATCAATTGATTGGCAACATCTGAAAATGTATTTGTATGAAAAGCTTTTGTATAAGAAGCATAAAATACATCGAGCATATAGGCACCATCTAGCCACATTTGATAAGGATACTTGTATTTATGCCAGAAGCCACCTTCTTTGGTTCTGGGTTGCCATTGGATTTGTTCCCAGAGTTGGTCCATGGCAATTTTGTATTTAGGTTCTTTTGTTTTTTCATAGAGAGAAAGCAAAATCAAACCACCCGTTATCTGATCAGAATTGTATTCCAGTGGCAGGTATGTTCGGATTGATCCATCATCACCGATGAAATGATCGATGATTTTTTTCATGTAGGAGAAGTATGCATCATCGCCAGTTTTTCGCCAGAGTCGGTCGATTCCTTTTAATGTAACAGCTTCCTCGTAATTCCAGACAGCTGCACGTTTTCCCGGATCTGTTCCTTCTTTATCCTGAAGCATGTGTTGAAGAAATTTCTTAGAAACAATCGAATCGGGATAGGTGGACATGATGGTTTTGGCAAACCCTTTCGCCATCATCATTTCATGGGATTCTTGTTTTTGGGCGAAGAGAGAAGTGTTAACGAATAAAAGAATGAGAAAGAAAAACCGCATCATGAGAATTTGGATGAAATTAATAAATTTCGAGAGATTCCTCAAGCGTAATAGTTAAAGAGGTTGAAGGGGTTGAAGAAATTACTTAAACTCTTTCAACCGCTTCAACTACTTCAACCACTTAAACATATTTAATGTTCTAATAACTTTTTTAAATCATTCACAAACTCCAATTCCACGCTAAAATTTAAAGCAATTTCTTCAATAGATTTTTTTCCAGACTTCAACTCTTTTAGGATTGCGACAGTTTGACTGGCTCCTTTATCCACTCCATTGTCGAAGCTTTCCGACATAACACTATTCCATGTCATAACACCATCAACATATTTGTCATAAGCGACCAGTTGCGATGGTGTATATTTGGACTCATCTAAAAGTTCGACCGCTTTAATTAAAAAAGGATAATCTTGTTTTTCTTGAGTTGACATGGCGATGATTTTTTCAGGGTTAGTGAGAAAAGTGATCCACTTTGCTTGAGCATTATCCATTTTAAAATTACTATTTTTTCTGCATTTTTCCAGTTCCAGGTAAATGAGATGAATGCCTTTTACTTTTTTACTAAGATCCGTCTCTTCAATAAATGAATATCGTTGAAGCCACTTTTCGGAAGAATCATCAATTACATGATCAAGGATGCTCATCAGATAAACTGGTTGCAGGTCCTGATATTTCTTGCTTTTTACCAATTGTTTACTATACGCTTTGGCAGCATAATAAAGTACCCGTGATTCAAAATGGAGCTGCCTAACAATTTGAATTTCAAAAATGAATGTTCGCTTTTTTGAATCAATACAACGAACATCAACGACGGATAATTTTCCTTCCGGTAATTCATGAAGAATTTCCTGTGGAAGATATTCTATTTCTACAACAGGTTCATCGAGTTCAATAAATGAATTGATCAAAGAGATTAATATATCTTTTTCTTCGCCAAAGACTCTTTTGAATACCGGATCAGCCAGCGGATTCAATAATTTTATTTTCATCCAGCGAAGATGATGCTGTGAGAAAAATCTTCAAAGGTGAAAACAACAACTGAAAGTGCTTTTTTTCTGCCGTAGAATGATGAAAGAGTTGAAAAGTCAATTTCTTTTCAACTCTTTCAAATTACTTATCATATTCAATGCGCAGCTTCGAATACTTCATCCACCCGGATCATATGGGATTGGTGGAGAATATTATTAAGGTGAATAAAGGTTAAGGGAGGTTGAGGAGGTTTAGAGAGGTTGAATCACTTCTTCTTCAACGTCTCCAAGTATCCCAACACATCTGCCAACTCCTGCTTTGTCATCTGACTATACAAATCAGCTGGCATGTAGGACGACTTCAGCTGTGTCATACTTTTTACATTGGATACTTTGATTTTTTGAAGATTACCGCCAATCATTTTAACTTCTATCTCCGCTTTTGTTTTACTGGAAACAATACCAGTCACTTCAGAACCATCGTTAATTTTAATGGTCGTTGTTTCATATCCAAAACTGATTCCATCTGAAGGATACACAATAGATTTGAACAAACCATCCTTGCCATATTTTGATCCAATCTCAGAAAGAGCGGGACCAAGGTCATATCCTTCATTATTTATTTTATGGCAGACTGCACAATTGGAGATGAAAACAGCATTCCCTTTTGCTGCATCAAATTTCATTGCTGCTATTTCATCAAAAGTTGGCATAACCGTTGAAGCAATGTCAACCTTAGCATTTATATTCAAATATCCATTTGCCTCGTTTCTGACAGATGCTTTTTTTGAACCACTCACACTTGCCACAACGTCTGCGAGATATGCCTTGGGAACAAGGCCCTGTTTTAAAATGGCCAACACTCTTTTTTCGCCTTCCCCACCCTTACCGATTTTACTTGCTGCTTCTTTTCTGATTTCCTCTTTGACCGCATCAGCCAATAATACCTGTTGAATGATATCTACTGAGCTTGCTGTATTCACTCTGGAAAGAACATTCAAGAGCTTGGTACTTCGGCCCACATCACCTGCATTAAACACATCCAAAAATAGTTTGCTTGCATTCGCATTGAGGATCATTCGTGCTGCATTTCTACCAATATCATCTGTATTCTTATCAATAGCCATTTCCAACACGCGTTTCAACTCATCCTTTACCTCAAATTTCGCAACCAATTCAAGAAAATCCTTCGTACCATATGCTTGATCAATTACTTTGCTTAAGGTTCGTTGCGCAGTTTCTGAATGGGCAATGGCATTGGAGTTAAGTGAATTCAGGATAATTTTGTTCACTGCCATATCATTGGAAACATTCTTTTCCAACAAGCCAACCAATGTATTTTCTTTTTCAGGTCCTTGAATAAAATCGAATGCCCTGAAATATTTAAGTCGCGCATTCAATGGAACGTTTTCATTCAACGCCATCTTAGTGAGATATGGCAAAGCCAAGTTTGTCCTTGAACGCCACACGATATTTTTCCCAGCTTCATCTTTCAATGGATCTTTTACATTTTCAATATAACTCGCCAGATATTTGTCCCATTGTGCATCAGCCCCAATTCCCAATGCTTCCAGATACCAACGGTCTTTACCATCGTATTGCAGAGCCAAATCCGTCCACAGCTCCGGAGCCTTCGGATCTTTGTTGTGATGTAGCATGATTACAGCCTCTCTTCTCACTTTTGAGTCGGCATCTTTCTTCAGCGCATCAATGGTCTGAATCAAGTTCGTATTGAGTTTAAAACTTCCGCGTAGAGAAAGGATTCTGATATCAGCATTGGGGTCTTTGATAGCCTTATCAATGTATTTTTGATGTTTAGCAGATGGGATATTCAATAAAGCCCAAAATGCCCTGGCCCTCATCGCAGGATCAGCATCCGATTTCCATAATTTTTCCAAAGGAGAAATGGAAGATGATCCAAATTTTTGAAGTGCATTGAAAGCCAAATATCTCACTGATAAATTTGGACTTTGCAATGCAAGAACTGCATTTTTGGGACTGGAAAGATCCAATTCGGGTGTTACATACGATTTTGATTCAACAGGTGAAACCCTGTAAATTCTTCCTCTGGTTTGATCTCCTGCCTGATGTCCGCCCACACCAGGGTCATACCAATCTGCAACGATCAATGAACCATCTGGCGCCACACATACATCTGCTGGCCTGAACCATTTGTCGCGTTCACCCAAAAGAATATTGTTGATGTTGGCACTGTAACCAGCACCTTGATTGCTGATGGCGTATGACCTTACTACATTTGGGCCTGCATCTGCATGAATCAATTGATGTTGAAAAGCTTCGGGTAAAAGTTTCCCTTCATACACCAATATTCCTGTAGGAGAGCCAGCACCTGTTTGCAGCATATTAGGAACTACCCCAGGATCATTCAAATGCCAATGTCTAAATGGAATAGAATCTTCGATATTGGTTCTGTTTGAACTCCAACCGGCACCAGTCATTTCATCTGTATAACCAAAATTACCATACGGCATTACATAATTGATCCGCACACCTTTGTTACCATCATCATCGTTATCGCTTTGCCACATCGTGCCATAACTGTCGACTGCAACTTCATACGGATTCCTAAAATTTTGTCCGAGGCATTCCACATGAGACCCATCAGGATTGCAACGGAATACCAATCCCTGCTTATATTTTTTAGGACCGATTTCATCTCCATCCTGATCGAGCACAGGTTTATTGTTTTTATCTTTTAATTCGATTCCTGCATTCCCAAAATTGAAATATAATTTACCGTCTGCACCAAACGTAAATGAATGAATGGCATGATCATGTTGTTCACCTCCAATTCCTTGGAACATAATTTCTTTTCTATCTGCTTTATCATCGCCGTTGTCGTCGTAAAAATTCCATACATAGGGACTTTGACAAACAATCACTCTATTACCCAACACTGCAATACCCAATGGCGCATTCAAATCAGGTCCCTGATAGAAAACTTTGGCAGTATCTATAAAAGCATCATTGTTGAG
>CANFHO010000127.1 GCA_947447005.1 Chitinophagaceae bacterium | reverse complement strand
TGGAAGACATTTTATAATGTCAATATGTCGGCGCGACTCAAAGAGAACCTGAAGAACGGCATCTTTGATGCATCTGCATGGAAGCCGCTTCCATCTGGATTGGAGGGTCCTGTGAAATTAATAGGTTATCAAGTACCTGTTGTAAAATAATCAAGATGTCATTGAAGAAAATATGTTTCGGGTTTGGTGCAGCCATGATTGTTGGGCAATGTCTTGCACAGCCCATCAACAGGCAAACACTTGTGCAGCGACATAAAGTGGTTGTGACATCCTTTGATACACTCGCATCCTTGAGTGTAGGGAATGGTTCTTTTGCATATACCGTAGATGCCACTGGAATGCAATCTTTTCCTGAAGCGTATGCTAACGGTGTTCCATTGGGAACACAATCGGATTGGGGATGGCACAGTTTTCCCAATCTGGAAGGCTTGAAGATTGAGAATGCACAAAAGAAATATCATCTCAATGGAAGGGATATATCGTATACGGTTCAAATAAAAGATGATCCGATTGCAGTGAAGACGGTCGATTATTTTCGGGTGAATCCACATCGTCTGCAGCTTGGCAATATCGGTCTTGAAATCATCAAAAAAGATGGTTCAGTTGCTTCTATGAATGATATCAAGAATGTTCATCAGGAGCTCAATCCATGGACAGGCATTGTGTTGAGTACATTCACTGTTGAAGGGGTACCTGTGCAGGTCAATACATCATCCCATCCATCCAAAGACATTCTTGGTTTCAACATCCATTCAACGTTATTGAAAGAAGGACGAATCAAGATTCGTTTCAGGTTTCCATATCCCAACGGACAGTTCAAAGACCAGGGAGTGAATTGGAAATCTGCAGAGAAGCATCGAACTGATTTAACTGTCAAAGGAAAGACTGCAAGCATCATTAGAACACTCGATACAAGTGTGTACAATGTTCAACTCGCTTGGGTGAGTGATGCATCGATAGAAACCAGGGCGGCACATGATTTCATCATGATGCCTTTTAAAATGAAAGATGATTTTTCATTCACGGCAGCTTTTCACTATGGGTTGAAAAGTGAAATGGGCGTTCATCCTGACGTTGTTTTTGCAAACAGTATTTCATCATGGAAAACATTCTGGATGAGTGGTGGTGCGGTTGATTTCTCTGGAAGTACGGATCCTCGTGCATTTGAATTGGAACGTAGAATTGTGTTGTCGCAATACCTTACAAAAATTCAATGTACATCTCCCAATCCGCCTCAGGAAACGGGATTGACGTACAACAGTTGGTTCGGAAAGCCACATATTGAAATGCATTGGTGGCATGCCGTACATTTTGCGCAATGGGGTAGAACAGCATTGATGGAAAAGAGTCTGGACTGGTATTTCCGCAATGCACCAAAAGCCTTTGCCATTGCGAGGCGACAAGGATTTGCAGGATTGCGATGGCAGAAGATGACCGATAACAATGGCGATGAAGCTCCATCTTCCGTTGCGGCATTTTTGATTTGGCAGCAGCCACATTTTATTTACATGGCTGATTTGTTGTATCGAAAAGATTATGCACAGAAAGTAATCGACAAATATGCAGATCTTGTTTTTGCGACTGCTGATTTTATGGCCGACTTTGCTCACTATAATTCTTCGACTGGTAAATATGATTTGGGAAAAGGATTGATACCTGCTCAAGAATGTTTTGATGCACAAACCACGTTTAATCCTACGTATGAATTGGCCTATTGGTGGTATGCATTGAATGTTGCACAAAATTGGCGTGTCAAGAAAGGTTTGAAGCGTAATGACAAATGGGATGATGTGTTGAACAAGCTTGCTCCTTATGCAATAAAAGATGGATTGTATCTGCCTACAGAGAGCACACCTGATGGATATACCAATCCACGATACATGACGGATCATCCGGCTGTATTGTCGGCCTACGGCGTGATGCCTTTGGTGCATGGCATGGATACTGCCATTATGAAAAAAACATACTTGCACATCAAGGATGTGTGGAACTGGGGAACCACCTGGGGATGGGATTATCCGATGATGAGCATGACCGCAACTCGATTGCATATGCCAAACGAAGCAATCAATGCATTGATGATGCCACAACGAACAAATACCTATTTACCGAATGGACATAATTATCAGGATGGCAGATTGACCATCTATCTCCCAGGCAATGGAGGATTGCTAAGTGCTGTTGCATTGATGTGTACAGGGTCTACACAGGATCCTCAAAAAAACATAGGTTTCCCGAAGGACGGTACATGGAAAGTAAGGTGGGAAGGGTTGCGACAAATTGATTAATAAAAACAACAATAACGATTCATGAAAAAGTACAGTTTTGGAATATGGATGTGTCTGCTTTTGATTGGTACGTTCGATGCCAGTGCGCAGGCTCCGGTATGGACAACAAAAGTAGGTGCGCGTACAGTGCCATCTGGTAAGGCCATATTTTATGTAAATGATTATGGTGCTATGGCAGATGGAAAGACAGTTGTAACAAAATCCATCCAACAAGCCATCGATGCCTGTGCAAAAAAAGGTGGCGGAATAGTAGCTTTCAAACCTGGTACGTACGTTTCAGGGTCTATCTTTTTGAAAAGCAATGTGCATCTTCAGATTGATGAGCAGGTAACATTGTTGGGCTCTCAGGATTTTGCTGATTATCCGGATACGAGTTCACGTGTAGCAGGAATTGAAATGGTGTGGCCTGCAGCTTTGATCAATGCCATGAATGTAAAAAACGTGGCCATCACAGGAAAGGGAACGGTGAATGCACGCGGAAAATTTTGCTGGGACAAATACTGGACGATGCGCAAGGACTATGATAAACGCGGCTTGCGCTGGATTGTGGATTATGATGCAAAGCGTGTAAGAACCCTGCTGGTGCAGAATTCAGAGGATATTACTTTACGTGGACTCACATTTAAAAATGCGGGATTCTGGACTGTTCAATTGTTGTATTCCAGTCACCTGACTGTCGATGGACTCATTATCCGTAACAACGAAGATGGAAGCGGTCCGAGCACAGATGGCATCGATATTGATTCATCTACCTGGACCTTGATTGAGAATTGCGATATTGATTGCAACGATGATAATTTTTGTTTGAAGGCTGGTCGCGATTGGGATGGATTGCGAGTGAACCGCCCTACTGAATATGTGGTGATCAGAAAATGTTTGGCCAGAAAAGGTGCAGGATTGGTGACTTTGGGTAGTGAAACATCTGGTGGCATTCGACATGTGTATGCAACGGATCTGACAGCAAAGCATACCGACAATGGGTTGCGTATTAAATCTGCCACTACCCGTGGGGGCGTAGTAGAAGATATATATTTTGTGAATTCAACACTTGATTCCATCAACAATGCATATCAGTTCAATTTGAATTGGTATCCTGCATACAGTTATTCAACACTTCCCGCAGGGTATACGTATGAATCCATTCCGGCGCATTGGAAGTCGATGTTGCAGCATGTGGAACCAGCATCCAAGGGCATTCCCGGTGCAAGGAATATCACTGTTAAAAATGTAAAGATCACCAATGCTGTAAAGGCCTTTGAAATAAACGGTTTGCCCACTTCTATCATTGAAGGGTTCAGATTGATTGATTCTTATGTATCTGCCCAAACCCTGGGTACGATGGAATATACACGTGACTGGAAATACATCAATTCAGTGATTGATATCAGTTCAAAACCTGTTGTAGCGAAGAAGGCAGGAAATATGGCTGAAGAAGAAAGATTAAAACAATAAACAATTCAATATGAAAAAAATTCATCTGCTGTTTGTAGCCATTATTTTAATGGCAAGTTCATTTATGTTGTTGCAGGATCAGAAACCTGTTTTCTTTATCATTGGAGATTCAACCGTGCGCAATGGTGATGGCACAGGCAAGAGTCAGCAATGGGGTTGGGGGAGTTTCATTGAGCCGTATTTTGATACGAGCAAGATTAAAGTAGAAAATCACGCCATTGGCGGAAGAAGCAGTCGCACATTCATTACCGAAGGTCGCTGGGAAAAAATCACATCTCGTTTAAAGAAAGGAGATGTTGTGATCATGCAATTCGGTCACAATGATTCGGGTCCGTTGGATGATACTTCCCGTGCACGTGGATCGATCCGTGGTATTGGAAATGATAGTTCCAATATTTATAACCCCATTCGAAAAGTAAATGAAACCGTCTATACATATGGATGGTATATGAGAAAATACATCAGGGAAACCAAGCTGGCCGGGGCTATTGCCATTGTATGTTCGCCTATACCACGCAATGATTGGAAAGAAGGAAAGGTGATGCGTTCAACCGAGAGTTATGCAAAGTGGGCTAGGGAAGTAGCAGAATCAGAGGGGGCATATTTCATTGACCTGAATGATATTGTTGCCAGTGAATACGAGAAGATGGGCAAGGAGGCAGTGACGCCATTTTTCCCCATTGATCATACCCATACCAATCTCGAAGGTGCTAAGTTGAATGCGGATATTGTGGTGAAGAAACTTGTTGCGTTGAAGATTAAAGCGCTTGCAAAAAATCTGAATTAAGCAGGAATATACGCTGGCATAAACCGGATCCCACAAGGGTCCGGTTTTTTTATGGAGGGAATTTGCTACAAAAATTGTTGAAAATATCTTAGTGGCTGTATTTTCAAAACAAGATAAATTCCTATTTTTAAATCATTCTTCATACACGCAAAAAAGTATCTAAAAATCAGAGAATATGGAAGTGCATCACCACTCTCATCATCCCAAGAAATGGAAGGAATACCTTACTGAGTTTCTTATGCTTTTTCTGGCGGTAAGCCTCGGTTTTTTTGCAGAAAATTTGAGAGAAGAGCATGTCGAGAAAGAGCGTGAGCATGAACTGGCGAAAAGCCTCTACAATGAAATGAGGGCAGACTCCATTGATCTTGATTTTGCCATTGCTGCACGTGTTAAGAAGGAGTTTTATCTCAATTATCTGTACGAGAATTATACAGGAGATTCGGATGTCGATTCCATTCAAAAAAAGAATCAGGTGGCTCAGATGGTTGGACTTACCTCCACTTCGCCGACCATTTTCGAGCCGAGAAATGCCATCATTCACCAATTGGAATCTTCAGGCATGATGCGTTATTTCAAGGATGAAAAGATTCAGGCTGATCTGCATGATATCATCAATCGTGCAGAGAAAATCAAAACTCGTCTACAAGGCGAGAACGAGATTTACCAGAAGTTCGTGTTGCCCATTACATTGAAATACCGAAACATGGAAATGGTGCGAAAGTTTACCCGTGATGATGCGAATGGAAAGACTTTTTTTGGCGCACTAGATGATTATATAAAGTCGGATACCGTATATAGATTTCCAAAAGTTGTTATTCCTGCCAATGATTTTCAGGAGTTGCACAAGATCTTTGAGTATTATCGATTCCTTGTTTCTTCTACCCGTAGAGGCATATTCATTCAGTACAAGCAAACCAATACAGAGCTGTTGAAGGATCTAAGGGAATATTATAAATTCTAAATCATGGAAGTACATCATCATTCGCATCATCCTAAAAAGTGGAAAGAATATTTTACAGAATTTTTCATGCTATTTCTGGCAGTGAGTCTTGGTTTTCTCGCAGAGAATATCAGGGAGCACTATGTTGAGCAGGAAAGGGCTCATGAACTGGTGGAAAGTTTTATGCATGATGTGCAGTCGAATGTTGTATTGCTGGATTCCTTGATTACGAATGATCGAAATGCCATCATGAAAAATGATTCATCCATGTTATATCTGATGGAAAATACCATGGTAGAATTGGATAGTTTTTTCAATTTTCTTCCAGTGAGTAGTTATCGGTATTTAAATAACAATGAGACCTATGACCAGATGAAAAGCTCTGGCTCTCTCCGTTATATTAAAGACACAGTTTTACTCCGTAAAATAATCAAATACAACAATGCATCTAAAGCAGCCGAATTCCGAAGTGTGACACAAGAGTTCGAATATGTGGCTCATGAATATATCGATGCAATTCAAAAGTGGATGCCAGGTGAAATTGCCATCAAGCGCCACGTTCGCCCATATTTGATTAATAACGGAGCCTACAAGGACATGATGAAAACAGATGATGATCGAAATTTGATGGCTAGGCTACATCAATTTTCAGAAAACAAGAAATTCTATTTGACTGGAGAATCATTGATAGCAATGAAAAAGGAACTGCTGCCCGTTATCTCCCGTAAAGCATTCCTCATGAGTGCCAGTGAGAAATACATGTTGACTACACTCGATTTGGCCAAAGATCTGCTGGAATATTATAACAAAGAAAAACATTAACACATGGAAGTGCATCATCATTCGCATCACCCCAAAAAGATAAAAGAATATATCACTGAATTTGTAATGTTGTTTGTGGCTGTTTCACTGGGCTTTTTTGCAGAGAACCTGCGGGAAATGCAAATTGAAAAGCATCGTGAAATTTCATATTTGAAAAATGTACATGAAGACCTTCAGCTCGATTTCAAAAATATCGACACTGTGGTCAAATCGAACGTTATTCGGTTAAGAGAGTTGGATTCTCTGTTTAAAAAAATTAATTCCAGTAAAGC
>CANFHO010000126.1 GCA_947447005.1 Chitinophagaceae bacterium | reverse complement strand
TGCCACCTACTTTCGCCGCCGCCAGAAATACATATTCAGGACGTTCTACTTCGAAGAATTCATTCACCAATTGCTGGCTACGTAAATCCAATTCCGCAGAGGTTCGTGTTATAATATTTTCATGCCCCGCTTTCTGCAAACACCGCATGATGGCTGATCCCACCATACCACGGTGCCCTGCAATATATATCTTAGATGAAGTTTCCATGTGTTCTTAAAAGTTAAGAGAAGTTGAGGGAGGTTTAGAGAGGTTGAGGGAGGTTCGTTTTAACCTCTCTCAACTTCACTCAACCTCCCTAAACCTCTTAAAAATTATTCATGCTGATGATTTACAACAAAACCCGACTCTTTCAATAATTTTTCTTTTCTGAAAAGCTCTACGTCACTGCTCACCATGTCCTGAACCAACATAGCCAAATCATATTTAGGTTTCCAATTCAATTTGGTCATGGCCTTGGTTGGATCTCCAATCAACAGTTCCACTTCAGTTGGTCTGAAATAAGCAGGATCTACTGCCACTACTTCCTTCTCAAGTTCAACTGGGAAATCTGGATTCGTTGATGCAACTACATACCCTTTTTCATTCACGCCTTCTCCTCTGAATTCTACTGCTACTCCCACTTCAGCAAAGGCCATGCGCACAAAATCCCTTACGGGTGTTGTGATGCCTGTTGCAATGACATAATCCTCTGGAGTTTCCTGCTGAAGTATCCGCCACATGGCATCTACATAATCCTTGGCATGTCCCCAATCGCGACGCGCATCCAGGTTTCCAAGATAGATCTTGTCCTGCATACCCAATGCAATTTTGGCTACACCACGGGTGATCTTGCGCGTCACAAACGTTTCTCCACGCAAGGGACTCTCATGATTGAAAAGAATACCATTCACCGCATACATGCCATAGGCTTCGCGATAGTTAACGGTGATCCAATAACCATACAGTTTTGCAACCGCATACGGAGAACGTGGGTAGAAAGGTGTGGTTTCCTTCTGAGGAACTTCCTGAACCAATCCATATAACTCAGAAGTGGATGCCTGATATACTTTTGTTTTCTTGGTCAATCCCAATAAACGCACTGCTTCCAATATCCTCAAAGTTCCGATACCATCTGCATTGGCAGTGTATTCGGGTGTGTCGAAACTTACTTTCACATGACTCATCGCAGCGAGATTATAAATCTCATCTGGCTGCACTTCCTGAATGATCCTGATCAAATTGGTGGAATCTGTCAGATCTCCATAATGCAGTTTGAAGTTCACATTCTTTTCATGCTGATCTTGATACAAATGATCGATACGATCTGTATTGAAAAGAGATGACCTTCTTTTGATTCCATGAACGATGTACCCTTTGGACAACAATAATTCAGACAGATATGCTCCATCCTGACCTGTAACACCTGTAACCAATGCAATTTTACTCATGTGAAAAACTGATTTATTTTTCTTAGTGGCTTCAAAATTAAAGTAAAAAGATGAGGTTTTAAATGATTCATTTTCCAGGCCAGCCTGTCCTCCTGATTGGCCTTCCATCTGTTCTTAAAAGATGCTGTGCTTTGTCCCCCATGCCGCATCAACACAATTGTTTCAGGCAGATGCACCGCATTGACTGTATGTTTTAATAAAAATCGCAGCATAAGTTCATAATCTGCTGCTGATCGTAACTGAGTATTGAAAGCACCATACTTTTCATACAAAGATCTTCGCACGAAAAATGTAGGATGCGGTGGCATCCAACCATGATATAAATCACGCTGTTTATAAGGACCAGAACGCCAGGTGCGTTTCACTTTGGATGTATCATTCGGATCTACAAATACCAGATCTGCATACACCGCATCAACTGATGAATCCTTGAATGCATCCATCACTTTTTCTATCACGTTATGATGGGCATACATATCATCGGCATTGAGAATTCCCACCACCTCGCCCTTGCACATGTCAATACCCTTGTTCATTGCATAATAGATGCCTTCATCCTCTTCAGATATAGACAAGCTAACATGTGGGTGATCATCCACATGATTCATCGTATCATCGGTGGATGCGCCATCTACAATGATATGCTCAATATGCGGATAGGATTGCTGCTCTACACTTTTCAGCGTGTCGCGAATTGTAGCAGAAGAATTATAAGATACAGTTATGATACTAATCAACATTAGATTCTCTTTTTCACTGCAACGGCAGGATTGCCTTTGTAAATCATAAACGAATCCATATCTGAACTGACCACTGAGCCAACAGTTAATATCGCATGTGAAGCAGCGGTTACACCCGGACAAACAACCGATTTTGCACCAATCCATACACCATCCTCAAGAATGATGGGTTTGAGAATCAATTCAAATTGTTCTGATTTGAAATTGTGGTTGCCTGTGCACAACATGGCACCTTGTGAAATACAAACATTGCTTCCGATACTTACATCGGTGATATTGTCGATCCAGCAATGTTCTCCCAGCCATACATGATCTCCCAGCGTTAATTTCCAGGGATACTTGATTTGCACACCCGGTCGGATAACTGCACCAACGCCAATCTTTGCACCAAAGCGCCTCAATACCCACACACGAAATCCGCTGAAGGGAATCAAGGTGTTTTTCACCAGCAACACACTGCATATAAACCAACAGATCTGCTTCATCCTCGATGCACCAATCGATGCACCATAAGCGGTGTTCTGTTCATCGTAGTTTTTAAGTGAGACGTTCATATGTACAAATATCAAGGATTAAAAAGAAGTTTGTACTCATTATTGGATTCAATTTTTTGCTGATATGCTTTTGCCAACTCCCAGGCTCCCTGACGATGTTCCTGCCACTGACGATCATCCATGTCGATAAACATCTGGAGGTGTTCTGTGAATGCTTCTCTCTGAAGTGGAAGATCAAATCCAGCCTTTTTTGCGGATAGCTCTCGCCAAGGAGTTTGATCACTGATCAACAGCGGACACCCAACTGCCAGGGCTTCGAAAATAGCGTGACCGAAATTCTCCCCCTCTGTGGGCAACACAAAGAGATGCGCCTTTTCCAAGATGGACTTGATATGATGATGCGGCAGATCAAGATGAAAATTGACCAGCATGCTATCTTTAAGTTTTTCAATCATGCTATTGCAAGACGCTCCGTATGCAACATCTTCCGTAGTGGCAATGATATCAAATACGATGCTGCCTTTGAGCGACTGCATCGACTCCAACAAAAACAAAAGATTCTTGATGGGGTGCATGCGACCAACAAAGACCATGCGTAATGTAACCTTATCCTTTTTCAATATTTGCAAATCCTGATTAACAGCTACAGGAAGATTCGGCGCTTCAATAATTTTTGGTGCGCGAGGAAAAATCCTTCGAATGTCTTTTGTCTCGTCGGTACCGGTGGAATGAAACGTGATGTATTGATCCAAGTTGAGCATTCGAAGGAAACTCAAATAGAAATATTTTCTCAAGGGCTTGATCGACAGTGCCGATACCCGCAACATGCCTCTTGGTGCCAGAATTACTTTACCTGTTCTGCCCGACACCATCAATGGTAGAATCATATTGGAGAACATGCTGTTCAAATAAATTTTTTTAGGATTGACTTCAGCAATCAGCTGTTTCACTTTTTTGTACGTCATGCTGCCAGGAGAATAATACCAAATTTTAAATCCATCCTGCTGCATCCACTGATCCACTAAAATTCCTTCCAAAGGTGCATCTGCATTCAAATCCCGATCTGAGGTAAACACATAAATCTCATATACATCCTTGAACCTATCAACCAAATTCACAATAGAACGTATGGGTCCCCCTGCCTTGTAAGCGGGTTTAAACCAATCAGTGAAAATTAATATACGGAGTTTGTTCATTTGACTAATATTCTACATGCCTCAACATATTTGCCATGCCTTCCGCTAACTGGTTTTATTTTGGGTTTTCTACAACCACCCCTGCCTACCGGCAGGCAGACCTCACTTTAAACGAAAAGTGAAGAAAGAAAAACGAAAAAAGAAAAAGGCAATAAAATGATTCTTCACTTTTCTCTTGTAATAAACTTCCCCTCCTGCTGAGGATGTGCCGAAGGCACAGACGAGGATAGGAGGGGCTCCGAGCGAGCGCCGAAGGCGCGAGCGAGTGAGGGGTGGTTGACAAGAAATAAGCAACAAGTGATAAAAAATACGAAGGGAAAAGGTTTGGCTGCCAAAGCCAGCTGCAGGCGGATGAAAGGCACCATGCACAAATTAAATCTGTATTCCTCGTGCCTCGTGCCCTGTGCCTTGTGCCTAACTATTGACTCCATTCCTTTCCAACCAATACCCCAATACCACAAACAACCACAACTCCGACCAGCGAATGGATTTATCTTGTTTTAAGAAACGGTTCCAATAAGACATCAATTCTTTTTTATGGATAATGTCACGTTCTGATAAAGCAATTAATTGCTTTTCACAAAATGAAGAAAGTTCTTTTCGCATCCACTTTTCCCAGGGCAGTAAAAATCCTTGTTTAGGTCTGTGAACGATTTCCTTAGGCAACAACGGATTTAATGATTCCACCATCAATTGCTTTGGATACATGGGAAATTTGATCCCATCTGATAACGACAATACAAACTCAATCAACTCATGATCAAAAAAGGGTTCACGAATTTCCAAGCCCACTGCCATACTCATTTGATCCGCATCTTTCAACAAGGTATTTTGTGTGTAGCCCAAATATTCTGCAATGCTGTATTGACTAAATAAACCCAATCGATCTGCATCCCTCATATCCTGCTTCAATATGGATTGAAGATTTGATGCATGAACATCCAGGTTTGTAAAGTTGTTGATGAAAGAGGGCGTTAATATTGACCGCATGATTGGATACACATTGTATATCGATGTATCTGTTAGGTTCAAAAGTGATGCCAATCTTTTTGATCTGTTGGATTTTCGCTGTGCAATGAGGGTTGCAGCTAATTTTCTAAGCGGCAACATACTTGCATAACCAATCTTTCCTTTGCGTAATTTATAATATTGTAAAAAAGTGGGATAGCCTGCAAAAAGCTCATCACCACCAATGCCACTCATAGCAACTTTAATGCCGGAATTTCTGATTGCCTTTGAAATAACATAGGTATTGACACCATCCATTGAGGGACTATCCATGGCATTCAATGCATCTTCCACATGCGAAAGAAAATCTTCTGGTTTCAACAATACTTTTTCATGATGCGTATTGTATTGTTTTGAAACCATATCTGCATACCTTGATTCATCAAATTCTGATTCAGAAAATGCCACGTTGAATGTATTGATCTTGCTTGAACTGTTCAAAGACATCAAGGCCACCACCGCAGAAGAATCAATTCCACCAGAAAGAAATGCACCCATGGGAACATCACTCATCATGCGACTGGATACTGCTTCATTCATGCGATTGAAAATATTCGTTCGAATGTCTACATCACTCATGTCTGTATTCAACAAAACAGATGATGGATTCCAATATTGAACTTGATGCATACCCTGGCGGTTTACTTCAAGATATGTTCCCGCTTTCAATTGCTTTATACCATGAATGATTGAATCTGGGTAACCGGTTGATTGGTAAGATAGATACTCAAACATGGCCTGTTGATCCAAAATTGGTTTGATGAGATCGGATGCAAGGATTGATCTTTTTTCGGATGCGAAAATGATGCTTCCATCTAGATCTGCATATAAAAGAGGCTTAACACCTAACCGATCCCTTACCAACCATAGCTTCTCTTCTTTTGTATCCCAACATGCAAAAGCAAACATTCCTTTCAAACGTTGCAAACATGAAATACCCCAGGTGATGATGGCTGCCATCAACACTTCCGTATCACTGGTAGTGGAAAATGGATAGTCTTTGAGTTCCTCTTTAAGAGAAAGGTAATTATATATTTCACCATTGAAGACGAGTATATATCTTCCGGCAGGATCAATAAATGGTTGGTTGGCTGAGGTACTCAGGTCGATGATTGACAATCGTCTGTGACCAAGAGATATAAGCTGGTCATGATAAAATCCTTCAGCATCAGGACCCCTGTGTTGCATTGCGGTAGTCATGCTTTGCACCTTGCAAGGTGCATCTGCAATCTTACCATAATGAATGATTCCTGTAATACCACACATAGTTTAGGGCTGGTGTTTAGTTTGCAAGATAGATGAGTGTATTTGTTTGTGGTCTGAAAATGGACTTAAGAAATATTGAAAAAATTGAATATGTTGAACTTAAACCACTTCAACCATTTCAACTCCCTCAACCTTTTTCCACAAGTCGGCATAGATTCCAGCGATGTAAGAAGGCTGATACTTTTTCACCACTTCAGAACCTTTTGTGATAAGTTCTTGTTTCAGTGTTATATCATTGATCAGGGATTTCACTCCATCACGAATGGAAGCAATTGAGTATGGATTGACGAGCATGGCTGCGCCCTTTGCTACATCAATCATGGGTGGTATATTGGAAGTGATAACAGGCTTACCCGACTGAAACCCTTCAATGATGGGGAGTCCGAACCCCTCATAAGTAGATGGGAACAGCACGATATCCGCGTTCAAATATTCCTGATGCAATTCTTCATCACTGAGATTGAATGCATTGGAGTAATTGATGTTGAATTTGTGCAGCAGTTCTTTTTGATGCCTTTCCATTTTACCAATAATTCGCAGGTGTACATCCAATCCGAACAGTGCCGCGATGGTGGCTTCGAGGTTTTTATTGACTTTCGTCCCTA
>CANFHO010000125.1 GCA_947447005.1 Chitinophagaceae bacterium | reverse complement strand
TTTGACCATATTTGATGGCATCATCCCATCTTCTAAAGGAGAAAAATATTCCAGTAACTTTTTCAAGTGCAACAATGTCGTTTGGATTGGATTCAAGTACATTTAAAAATGCTTGACGTGCCATATCATATTGCCTCAATTCCAAAGCTTCAAGACCAAGAATTTTTTGTGCTTCAATTAATTTGGGATCAGCGGCAACAGCCTTTTGGATATACTCCAACGCCATTTTATGCCTTCCAGCGTCTCTTTCAGTTTGTGCCTTTTGAATTAATGCTTTGACACTGTCAAAATTTTCTTTTGCAGAAATATGGGTACATAAAAGCATTGTCAACCCATAAAGGATGAACTTTTTCATTAGGATGGATTTTACGGATTAAATACGTTTCTTAAGGATACACCCTCCTAACGGCGGAAGAGATAAATTTATTTCGTAGTTTTTAACATTTTTTTGAATATTAGGTGTAATGACCTGGTTATTTACGTAGTTTCCCGTACCCCAATATTTCTTTTCATCACTGTTGAAAATTTCCACCCATTGGGAAGGTTCATCTTTACACTCCAAAACCCAATTTAATTTTTCAACAGGTGTCATATTCAAAATAACCAGAATATCATCCTTTGCTGTTGATCCTTTTCTTTTAAATGTAATAACTGCCTCTGATCGATGGTTTAGATCCACCCACTCAAATCCTTGATTATCAAATTGTTTTAAATATAATGCTGGCTCAGATTTCATTAAATGTGCTAAAGAACGTACACATTCCTGCAGCCCTATATGACAGTCAAATTCAAGTAAGTTCCATTGGAGTGAAGACTTATAATCCCATTCACTGGTTTGACCAAACTCATTGCCCATAAACAGGAGTTTTGCACCGGGGTGACAAAACATGTATGTATATAGCAAGCGAAGGTTTGCAAATTTTTGCCATTCATCTCCAGGCATTTTGAAGATCATTGGAGATTTACCATGTACAACTTCATCATGACTCAGGGGTAGCATGAAATTCTCATCGTAAAAATACATCATACTGAAAGTGAGTTGATCTTGTTGAAACTCACGATAGATGGGATCTTGCTTGAAATACCTTAATGTATCATGCATCCATCCCATCATCCATTTCATTCCAAAACCAAGTCCATCTGCAAAAGTTGGCCTTGAGATTCCTGGCCAGTTGGTTGCTTCTTCAGCAATGGTCTGAACACCCTCAAAATCACGATAAACCATTTCGTTCATGTTTTTGAGGAAAGCAATTGCCTCCAGATTACCATTGCCTCCATGTTCATTGGGCTCCCATTCACCCTCATTTCTGGAATAATCCAATTTAAGCATGGATGAAACTGCATCAACACGAAGTCCGTCAACATGAAATTTATCCAGCCAAAAACGTGCATTGCTTATAAGAAATGATCTTACTTCACCTCTCTTATAATTAAAAATATAACTATTCCAATCCGGATGATAACCTTTACGCATATCTGCATACTCATAAGTATGAGTGCCATCAAACATAAAAAGGCCATGACTATCATATGGGAAATGGGAAGGAACCCAATCGAGGATTACACCAATTTCTTCCTGATGAAAATAATCAATCATTGCCATGAATTCTTCAGGATGTCCAAACCTTGAAGTTGGTGCAAAATAACCTGTACCTTGATAGCCCCAACTACCATCAAATGGAAATTCCATTACTGGCATCAATTCTACATGGGTAAATCCCATTTTTTTTACATAGGGTACCAATTTTTCTGCTATCTGCCAGTAGGAAAAATAGGATTCGTCGTTATTGGGATCCGGACGCATCCAACTTGCCAAATGAACTTCATAAACAGAATATGGAGAATCCAGTGAATTGTGCTTTTCCCGAATTTTCATCCATTCAGCATCTTTCCATTCGTATTGAAAATTCCATGTTATAGAGGCTGTCTTTGGCTTCATTTCCCAGTAATGAGCATATGGGTCTCCTTTATCAATAAGTTTACCATGATATCCTTCTATTTGGTATTTATATACCTCTCCCCTATTGCATTTTGGAATAAATCCTTCCCAAATACCACTATTGTCAAGTCTGACAAATAAAGGATGTATATCTGGTTTCCAATCATTAAAGTTTCCAGTGATACAAACTTTTGTTGCATTGGGAGCCCAAACGGCAAAATAAGTTCCTTGGGTTTGAAGTACAGTCAATTGTTTATTGCCAAAATATGCATAAGCATTATATAAGGTTCCATTTTGAAAATTGGCAATTACTTCTTCTGTGAAAAGTGAGTAATTCCATACAGATTTGGTTGTATCTACAAAATGTATTTCTTCATAAGGCTTATTGTCATTTTCTTTTGACATATCAATTGATTTGATTTTTCATGATTCAGTATTATTTCACTAACTCATACATGTTGAAAGATTTTGCTGATATGACAAACTTTTTTGCAAGAGGTTCTTTTTTATTATCATTCAAAACATCCATTGATTTTGAAAATCCTTTCATGGATTCAATGAACCGATCCAGTTGGAGTTCTGATTGATCATTGTTTGTATTTACAACACACATCAATGTTTGATCTTTATATGTTTTAAAGTACACATAGATACCATTTTGAGGAATAAATTGTTTTGTTTTCCCAATTGTAAGAGGAAGACTTGTTTTTCTGTAATTGGCTAATTTACCAAAGAAGTTATAAGCATCAAGTTCATTTGAGGAAAGCTGTTTGGAATCAAATTTATTGATAGAATCCGATACCCAACCACCTGGATAATCTTTGCGAACAGCTGCATCATTGGGATCTTTAAAATTTTTCATCAAAATTTCAGTACCATAATATACCTGAGGAATTCCCCTTAGCGTGAAAAGCAATCCCAATGCCATTTTATATTTTGAAAGATCTTCTCCAATTATTGAAAAGAACCTATTCGTATCATGATTGTCCAGAAAAATACAATTCTTGTTTGGATCCTGATATAAGAAATCCTGGGAGAGTGTCATGTAAACTTTCATGATTCCTTCAGTCCAACCAAATGGTTGATTAACTGCTTCGAGAATAGCATTATTCAAAGGAAAATCAATAACACCATGCAAATTATGGTTGAATGAAGCTTTGATATTATTTCTTGCAAAATATGCACTTGCCGGAACAGAATTAGTCCAGGCTTCACCAAAAAATGTCAATTGAGGATACTCTTTTTCCAGCGCAATGTTGATTTCATTCAGGAATTTTTCATCACAATATTTATACGTATCCACTCTCCAACCATCCAAACCAAACTCTTCAGTAGACCAAATCGTGTTTTGAATGATGAACTTGGCACAATATGGGTTGGCAAGATTCAGATCAGGTAGATGAGGTACAAACCAACCTCCTATCATAATTTTTTTATCAATATTGGAAGCATATGGATCCATAAAAACCTCTTCGCGATGATTTGCACCTTGATAACTATCCCACTGATTTAGCCAGCTTTTCATTGGTAAATCCACGACAGTATTATGATATACTCCCACATGGTTGTAAACTGCATCCTGTATGATTTTCATACCTTTTTGGTGAGCAACTTTAACCAGATTTTTATACTCATCATTTGAGCCTAAACGTTTATCTACGTTATAATGATTGGTAATCCAGTAACCATGATATCCACTCATCCAGTATTTACCCTCTTGCATTCGGGGCATATCATTTTCCATCATAGGAGTCATCCATAATGTTGTAACACCTATTTTTTTTAGATTATCTAGCTTTGATACAATTCCTGCTATATCTCCACCATGTCTTGCATATGGATTATTTCGATCAGATATAGAATCCTTCAAATCACTAAATGCATCATTGGATTTATTCCCATTAGAGAATCTATCTGGCATAATCAAGTAAACCAAGTCTGAAGAATGAACTCCTTGATGAAGATTAGAGTGTCCGGTTTCACGTTTTTTTAATTCATATTGAAGGATAGATTTATCTCCAAATTGGAAAGTATAATTACCTGTTTGGGCATTGGGTTTTATAACAATATCAATGAAGAGATAATGTTTATTTTCAGGCTGATGTACCGATGTTATGGTTATAGCAGGATCAGTAACAATTACATTCTTGTTTATATCTTTTGTGGAATGAACCATTAGTTGAAGGGAAGGGTTCTTCATTCCAACCCACCAATGGGTTGGATATACATTCATTTGTGCATGTATTGTAAATTGAACGATTGTAAAGGATAAGAAAAAAATTAAATGCTTCATTGACATGATTTTTATAATTTTTGCTTAGCTCGAGGATCGTAAACATATATTACGCTTACAGCAGCACATAACATAAAAACACCTGCTAAAACGATTGCATAGATAGGTTGCCCATTGTATATATGTTTAACAATCCAACCACCTAGAAATCCATTGATTATTTGAGGGCATGTGATGAAGAAATTAAAGATCCCCATATAAATACCCAATTTACCCGGAGGAATTGAGGAAGATAAAATTACATAAGGCATGGCCAGAATTGAAGCCCAAGCGAGACCTACACCAATCATGGCAAAATTTAGCATGTTGGTATCTTTTATAAAGTAAATACTTATCAAACCTAAGCCACCAGCAATCAAAGAGAAAGCATGCGTCATTTTGCGTCCTATGAATTTTGCAATAAAAGGAATACAAAGTGCATAAATCATGGCAACAAAATTATACACTCCAAATGCCGAACTCACTTTATTTCCTGCATCATTATATTGAATAGATTTGCTGTAGTCTCCAGTTAATCCATAAACATGTGTTGCAACAGCATCTGTTGTAAAAACCCACATACTAAACAATGCAAACCAACTAAAAAATTGTACCAAACCCAATTGACGCATTGTTTTTGGCATGTTTTTAAAATCATTAAAAATACCTTTCAATCCTGAAGATGTACTTTCATCTTTACCATGATATGATTCATATTCAGCTGGTGGATATTCTTTTGAAAAAAATACCGTAATTAAAATCGAAACAATAAAAACAATTCCTCCAATATAAAAAGAATATTTAATATTATCTGCAACACCATCTGACCCAGCTTGCATGCTGAAACCTCTGCTAGCTAAAAATTCAGGAAGGGCAGATCCCGCAACTGCTCCAAGTCCTATCAAAAAAGTTTGAATGCTAAAACCAGAAGTGCTTTGTGAATGGGGTAAATTATCTGCCACAAGTGCTCTGAATGGTTCCATTGCAACATTGAATGAAGCATCCATGATCATAACCATTCCTGCACCAATCCACAAAGCAGGAAGTATGGATGTAAAATTTCCAGAATTCGGCAAAATGAATAATGCAATAGAAGATAGAATGGCTCCTGCTAAAAAATACGGTTTACGTCTTCCTACCTTATTCCATGTTTTATCACTATAATGGCCAATAATAGGTTGAACAATCATACCGACCAATGGCGCAACTATCCAAAACATTGGTAACTGATCAACATCAGCACCAAATGAGCGAAGTATACGACTGGTATTCCCATTCTGTAAAGCAAATCCAAATTGGATTCCTAAAAATCCAAAACTCATTGTAATTATTTGAACCAATGACAATCTTGGTTTTTCCTTCATAGGAACATTTTTTTTTGTAATATCTGAACTGAAGTTGGCAGACATGTTGTAATTTTTTCTGTGTACAAATTACACATTTTTAAATTAATAGATGAAGCCTTTTCTTATTATAGTAATTGGCCAGAATAAAATTAGATTACGAAACCATCAGGAAGTACTGCACCTTTTTTAACTACCACGATACCATCTTTGATCGTGTAAAGAGAATGGTCAGTATATGGGAGATGTGCGCCACCATTGATTCTTACATCATTGCCTATGCGACAATTCTTATCAATGATTGCGTTTTTGATATAACATCTTTCACCAATTCCCAGGCGAGGTATGCCTTTATCAATTGACATATTCATTTCATCAAGGGTTTCATAATAATCAATCCCCATGATGTAACAACTCACAATGGTTGTACCATAACCAATTCTGGTTCTGATACCAATGACAGAATGTTCCACTCTTGATGCATTTATAATACAACCTTCTGCAATAATGGTTTTTTCCAATGTAGTTCCGCTGATTTTTGCGGGTGGCAACATCCTTGGGCGTGTAAAAACAGCATTGGTATTGTCAAACAAATTAAATTCAGGAACGTCTTGCGTTAGAGCCAAATTTGCCTCAAAAAAAGAATGAATATTACCTATGTCAGTCCAATAACCTTCATACTGATAGCTTACGACCTTTTGTTTGCTGATTGAAAAAGGAATGATTTCTTTTCCAAAATCTGTGGCATTCATACAAGAATCCTGAAGAAGATCGAATAATATTTTTCTGCTAAATATATAGATACCCATGCTAGCAAGATAATGTCTGCCCTGAATTTTCATATTCTTTCCAGTATCACTTTCCCAATCTGACAATACTTCTTTTTTTGGCTTTTCGACAAAAGATGTAATTACACCATCATCAGATTTCTTAAGAATACCAAATTCGGGAGCTTCCCTATCGTTTACAGGTATTGTTGCAATTGAAATATCTGCAGCATTTTGTATATGATTACTAATCATAGCGTCAAAATCCATCTGATATAGCTGATCTCCAGAAAGAATAAGCACATAATCAAAATCCTGCTGATTGATATGCCTTAGCGATTGCCTTACAGCATCAGCTGTACCTTGAAACCATGCTGGGTTATCAGGAGTCTGTTCTGCAGCAATGATATCAACAAAAGCACTGCTGAAAGCACTAAAGTGATATGTATTTTTTATATGTTTATTAAGAGAAGCTGAATTGAATTGAGTTAATACGTACATCCTACCT
>CANFHO010000124.1 GCA_947447005.1 Chitinophagaceae bacterium | reverse complement strand
TTGAATTAAATTCTGATTATGAAATATTTTTATCTTATCGTTTTTTCTTTCATTGTCTCATTGTCATCATTTGCTCAACAGCCAGTTGTGAAAGCCAATTATGAATTGGCTGCTCGTTTTTCTCCAAAAAAATTGGAAAAAATGATTTTTTCAACAGCCGTAGACCCTCATTGGCTCAGGAATGGCAGTAAATTCTGGTATACCTATGAAACACCTGCGGGAAAGGAATGGTATATAGTTGATCCTGTGAAAATGAGCAAGCTCAATATGTTTGACAACGATAAATTAGCTGCAGCTATCACAAAAATTGTGAAGGATCCATTCGATGGCCAACATCTCAGCCTGGATAATCTCAAATTTCTGAAAGATGAAAATTGGATCAAGTTTGAAGTGAAAAGCACACAAGAAGTTGATAAAAAAGATACCACAAAAAAGAATGTGCCTGTCACAAAAGAAAAGAAGGTGTTTTATTTCGAATATAATATCATCAATGATTCATTGGTTGAAATAAAAGATCAAAAAAAGACTACGCCAAAACCTTCATGGGCAAGCATTTCGCCAAATCAAAAATGGGTTGTCTACTCTAAAAATTTCAATCTGTATTGGATGGACTCTGCAAATCTTGCAAAAGCTACCATCAATGAAGATGATTCAACCATTGTGGAGCATAAGTTATCCGAAGATGGTATTGAGAATTACAGTTATGGGGATACGTATAGTGAAACCAATGTTGACAAGATTAAGAATAAAAACAAGAGAAAATATGCAGGGATATTGTGGTCTCCAAATTCACAATATTTCAGCATGATCAGAACGGATAGTCGTATGGTTAAAGACCTATGGGTCATCAATAATATTGCAGAATCCCGACCCACTTTGGAAACGTATAAATATCAGATGCCAGGTGAAAAAGAAGCTCCTGTCAGGGAAATTATATTGGTGGATATGAATTCAAAAACGGTGTCTAAGATCAATCCTTCCTTGTTTAAAGATCAGGAAATAGGTTTGTTTAGCGCTGATTTGGACAAACGAACAAGAGATGATGAAATGAAATTCATTACCTGGTTGGGAGATGATTCAAAGTTTTATTTTAATAGAACAAGTCGGGATTTGAAACGCATCGATATTTGTGTTTTGGATCTGAAATCAAAACAACCCAAAGTTTTGATTGAGGAGAGAATGAATACCTATGTAGAAATTCGTAAACCGGTATTGATTAATAATGGAAAGGAAATAGTGCATTGGAGTGAAAGGGATGGATGGGCTCATTTGTATTTATATGATTCCACTGGGGCGGTAAAATCTCAAATTACATCTGGACCATGGCATGTTGAAGACGTTGAGTCGGTTGACGAAAAAACACGCACTGTGTACTTTACAGCCAATGCACATGAGCGAGGCGAAGATCCTTACTATCTGCATTTTTATAAAGTGGGATTGGATGGTTCGAATCTTAAATTATTGAATACTGGTGATTACGATCATGCTGTTTTATTTGATGAAACAAAACGTTTTTTTGTAGATAATTTTTCAAGAGTGAATACAATACCTGCATCAACATTGTTTGATGCAACAGGTAAAAAAATTATGGATCTTGAGAAGGCTGATCTTACATCCTTGTTTCAAGCAGGGTATAAATTTCCCGAACCATTTAAAGCAAAGGCGGATGATGGGATTACTGATTTGTATGGTGTCATGTACAAGCCTTTTGATTTTGATTCCACAAAGAAATATCCGCTGATTGAATATGTGTATCCCGGCCCTCAAACAGAGGCTGTAAACAAAGCATTTAGCAGAGGAATGGATCGTGTAGACCGTCTCGCACAAATGGGTTTCGTAGTAATTACATTGGGCAACAGGGGTGGACATCCTTCTCGTTCAAAGTGGTATCATAATTATGGGTATGGTAATTTACGCGATTATGGTTTGGCTGATAAAAAAGCAGTAGCAGAGCAGCTTTCTCAAAAATATAATTATATCGACATCAATAGGGTAGGTATTCATGGACATTCAGGTGGTGGATTCATGTCGACTGCTGCAATGTTGGTGTATCCAGATTTTTTTAAAGTAGCCGTATCTTCTTCTGGCAACCATGCAAATAATATTTATAACAGATGGTGGAGTGAAAAACATCATGGCGTAAAGGAAATTGTTTCAGAAAAAGGCGACACAACATTCCTTTACAATATTGAAAAAAATGAGGAGCTGGCAAAAAATCTGAAGGGCCATTTGATGTTGTCTACTGGAGATATCGATAACAATGTACATCCAGCCAATACCATACGTGTAGCAAATGCACTGATCAAGGCAAACAAACGATTTGATTTCGTTTTGCTTCCTGGGCAAAGGCATGGTTATGCGGATATGACTGAATATTTTTTCTGGACAATGGCGGACTATTACAGCAAATGGTTGTTGGGTGATTTTTCTCAAACGGTTGATATGGTTGAGATGAATAAAGAAGTCCAACAATTGGGTTCAAAGAAATAGCTTCATGATTAAAAGATTTAGTTGTGTTCTAATTTTTTTATCCGCTTTTTTTTTAGTTGGTTTCTCTCAATCCAAGGATACATCTTATTTTACTGATGGGAGAATGATTTCACTTACTCCCGTAGTTGTGAGCAAAGGATTGGATGTTGCTTCATTTACCAGGCGAGTAATAGATGATACCAGTTTCTATAAAGCCTTTAAAAACCTACGGGTATTGAATTATTCTATGTTAAATGATGTGCGGATGTTTGACAGAAAAGGTAGGGTTGAGGCAAGCATGTCGAGTAAAACAGATCAATGGGCTTCACATTCCTGCCGGGTTACCCAATGGTTGAATGAAGAAACCTCTGGAGAATACTACAAGCCCAACGGAGAATGTAATTATTATACAGGGGAACTCTATTCATCATTGTTTTTTTCAAGAGATACTGTTTGTGGGGAGTCAAATGTTATAAAGGACATTCGTTTGTCTATCCATGGGAAAACCGGACTGGCAAAAAACAAGGAGCAACTTAAAATGCTTTTTTTTAATCCCGGAAAAGATATTCCTGGAATTCCATTGATGGGAAATAAAGTTCAGATGTTTGATCCGGAGCATTCTGATTTGTATGATATGATCATAGATATTCAGGACTATAAAGGTAAAGCGGCATATGTGTTTTCATCCAAGGCAAAAGAGGATCTTTCTTTTTTCAAACGAGATAACATAGTCATTGATGAGATGATTACCTGGTTTGATTATTCAACATTTGAAATCATGGCCCGTAATTATAAGATGAGCTATAATGCAGGGGTATATAAATTCAATGTTTCCATGGAAGTGGAGATTGCCAAGTACGGGAAATATTTATATCCCAGCGTTATTCGATATGATGGTTATTGGGGTGTAATGACAAAAGGTAAAGAGCGAGGGCTCTTTACTGCAACCATATTTGAGGTTCATTGATTTGATTTTCTAGTCGCCTATTGGTCTGTTGTTTGAATAACCTCTCCACTTTTCAATGAGCGTTTTAAGGTCAGAAGGTAATTCACTTTCAAATTTCATTTGCTCTCCTGTTGCTGGATGTATAAAGCCAAGTGTTTTTGCGTGAAGTGCCTGTCTGTTGCAGATCTCAAAGCAATTGTCTACAAATTGCTTGTATTTGGTGAAGATCGTTCCCTTCAAGATTCTATTGCCGCCATAAACATCATCATTGAACAATGAATGACCAATATGTTGCATGTGAACACGAATTTGGTGTGTTCGTCCAGTTTCCAATTCACACTCAATGATGCTCACATACTTTAAGTCTTCCAATACACGATAATGTGTAATCGCTTCTTTCCCATAATCACCCTCGGGAAAAACGTCCATGAGTTTACGAAGCCTTTGGTGTCGGCCAATATGTCCTACGATGGTGCCTTCTGTTTCCTCAAAATTGCCCCATACCAATGCGAAATATTTTCTTTCTACGGTATGGTCAAAAAATTGTTTTGCAAGTTTAACTGCAGCCAATTCTGATTTGGCTAAAACCAGCAATCCGCTTGTGTTTTTATCAATTCGGTGAACCATGCCAAACCTTGGGAGCTTACTTTCATCCAGTTCGGGTTGTTGTTCCTTTAAATGCCATGCAACCCCATTGATCAATGTTCCACTGAAATTGCCTGATCCAGGGTGCACCACCATGCCTGCAGGTTTGTTTACGATCATTACATGTTCATCCTCAAAAACAATGTTCAAATCCATTTTTTCTGGAATGATCTCGTACGATTCGGGACTATTCTCTGAATAGAAAATGATATCATCATTCGGTTTTACCTTATAGTTTGCACGTGTGGGTTTGCCATTTACAAGCACCAGACCTTCCTCAATGGCCATCTGAACTTTATTGCGTGAGGTGTTAACCACCTTGTACATCAGGAATTTATCTATGCGCAAAGGTTCTTGTCCTTTATCTACAGTAAGCGTGAGTCGCTCATACAATTCCTCCGAACCTTCCAGTTGGATTTCCTCGTTGAGAATTCCATTTTGATCTTCAAGCGACATATTGTGTATTTTTGCAAAGATATCGTGTTTGTGAGTCTTTTAATAATTGCAAATGGAACAAGTGCTCTTCAAAGATCTTGGGGTTATAGAATATGGGGAAGCCTGGAAGTATCAGGAGGTTCTTTTACATGAAAATACACAAGCGAAGATAGATGCAACTAAGGTGGGTATTTCACCCATAACCCAGCATCATCTGTTATTCTGTGAACACCCTCCTGTATACACCCTCGGCAAAAGCGGGAAAGAAGAACATGTATTGATCAGCAAAGAGGAGTTGGCAAAGCGGGGAATTGCATATTATCCAACAAATCGCGGCGGCGATATCACGTTTCATGGTCCTGAACAAATTGTTGGATATCCCATTATTGATCTGGAAAGGTTTTATACGGATATTGGCAAATATCTTAGATCACTTGAAGAGGTAATTATTTTAACCTTGGCAGATTATGGTTTGAAAGGGGAAAGAAGTGCTGGAGAAACAGGAGTATGGTTGGATCCGGATAAAAAAATCAAGGCCCGAAAGATTTGTGCCATGGGTGTTCGTTGCAGCAGGTGGGTTACCATGCATGGTTTTGCTTTGAATGTCAATACAGATCTGAATTATTTCACCATGATTATTCCTTGTGGAATTTCCGACAAGCAAGTAACATCACTTGAAAAAGAGTTGGGGCGTAAAGTTGATCTATCAGAGGTGAAAGAAAAGATTAAAATACACTTTGAAAAGGTATTTCAATGTAAGATTATTTGATTTGGGCAGGTATAAAGAATTTGTTTTTCTCTCTGATTTTTCCGTTTTCAGAAAGCTCATACTTGAACCAGCCACTATGAAAGAAGTTTGATCTGTCTATCAGCAATTCACTTTCTTTGATGTTTCGCATGACAAATACAGTAGCGCCATCTTCTCTATATACCTTCAATGTAAAGTGTTTTTTTGCTGGATCAGGCAACACAATGACAAGGTTTCCATCTTTATTTGCATAAATAAATCCAGAAGGCTCATATAGATTCAGGATGCTACTGTCTGCAATGAAGGCTTTTTCCATTTTTGTATTTCCTTCTATTTTAATGGTTGCAGTTGGTATTGGTCTGATTCGCTCAATATTTCTTTCTCTAACAGGAATGCTTGAAAGCGTATTTGCAATTGGATTTGCCAGTGAGTCGGTTTTTTTAGGAAGTATATTAATCTGGGTTTGATTGATATTCCCTTTTTGTGGCAATGGATTATTTATTTCCTGGGATTGTTTTTTTTCGGGAATAGATTCTTTTGCTTTTGGAGGTAGTTCTTTTTCTGGTTTAGATTCCGTTTTTTGATTCTTGTTTTCAATTGGTGCAATTGATTTTGGCACTTGAAAAGGGTCTGGACCTGGTTTTTTACTTACAGTGAAAAAATATTTTCCTCCCGGGTAGGTACCAAATATTCTATAATAATAATGTATGGTTGAGTCAGTAGGTTTATCTACATACCCATTGGTGTAAGCAGATGGGTCGGGCATGGATACAATAGATTTGAATCCCTCCAGGGAGTCTTTTGATCGCTGTATGACCAATTGGCGAATGTCTGGATTTGGATTGACCCACCCAATGATGACCTTTCCACTTCTTTCAATGATTGTAAAACTATTGACCTGCGCCTTGGAAGTATAAGGCAATGTACAAATGAAAAAGAGAAGAGCAACTAGGATATACTTGGGTAGATTCATGGAGTGCAAATATAAAGATCAGTGATTCAAAAAACCAATTCGTTATTTGTCAAAGATCGATTTCCTTGGAGTCCTCCACTATGAATTAACAGGATTTTAGAACCTTCTTCAAAATAGTTGTTTTTTAATAAGTCATAGAAGGCATGTATCATTTTTCCGGTATACACAAAATCTGTAGGAATACCTTCTTCTGTAAAAAAACGATTCATGGTGTTGAGCACTTCAATGTTTTTTTTTGCATACCCTCCCATATGATATTGAAAAAGAATCTTTTGCTTTCTTGTTTTACCCTGCTCTGTTAGCATTACTTGAACTTCTTCTTGAATGGAAAAGTTGTTTTTTAGTGTAGAAATTAAAATTATTTCTTGATGGGGTTCTGCTGCATTGGTCAATCCTGCACCCATTGTGCCCGTTCCGCAAGCAGCTAAAATATGTGTATATGCTGATGTTTGATGGTTGTTTAAGATATCGGCAGCTCCTTTGGCGCCAAGAAAACCATATCCACCTTGTGGAATAAAAAGATAATCAGAATGGAACTGCTCAACGTAAGCATGGTTTATCTGATTGAAATCAGTTCTAGAAATATATTGGAGATCCATCCCATAGTCAATACATTCTTTT
>CANFHO010000123.1 GCA_947447005.1 Chitinophagaceae bacterium | reverse complement strand
ATTGAAAAGCATCGTGAAATTTCATATTTGAAAAATGTACATGAAGACCTTCAGCTCGATTTCAAAAATATCGACACTGTGGTCAAATCGAACGTTATTCGGTTAAGAGAGTTGGATTCTCTGTTTAAAAAAATTAATTCCAGTAAAGCAGAAAACCAAGATTATTACTATTACCTCAGAAATTTGGCTCTTCGTTCTACGTTTGAAAGTTCACGTATCGGGTTTGATCAAATCAAATCTGCAGGAGGACTTCGAATGATTGAGAGCAAAGAAATAACGACTGGAATTCAGGAATATGAACGAAAACTGAATTCCATTGAAAAGTTGGAGAATGTCAGGGAAAGGACTTTGGAGCAAGGGCGATTCAAAATGGCCCAGTTGTTCAATGCAAAAGTTTTATATGAAATGACTGTTAGTCAGTCTGCAGATGGAATCATGAGGTTCAAACGACCTGATAAAGCAGATGATATTGTACATTCCAAGCATGATGCACTCAATGAGGTCTTGAATCTGACTTCTATTGGGCTAAATACGAATAGGTATTTGAATCAAATGTTGATTTCCCTGAATCAAACCGGAAGAAAACTGGATTCTACCATCTTGAATCTTTATCAGGATAAAATGCATTAGAAATTAAGGTATAATTATAGCATATGGAAGTACATCATCATTCGCACCATCCAAAGAAGTTCAAAGAATACATCACTGAATTCGTAATGCTCTTTGCTGCGGTTACCCTTGGTTTCTTTGCCGAAAACTTCCGTGAACATATTGTGGAGGGGAAAAGAGAAGAGGCATTTATGAAAGGCATGGTGGAAGATTTAAAAATTGATACTTCTCGAATGAACTATAGTATAAATAGGTTGAAAACAAGTATAAAAAGTACTGATAGTCTTATGCTTTTTTATGAGTCGGGGAACTATGATAAAACAAACAGTAAAAAATTTGCTAATGCGGCTTTGGCTTCCGGATTTAGTGTTGATGTAGTGTTTAGCGACAGGACCTCATCTCAGTTAAAAGGAACTGGTTCATTTCGTCTTATACGATCTAAGCAAATAGCTGACTCAATGATGATGTATTGGAATGGTCAGCAGAAATTAGACCAAATTCATACGCGTTATGAAGAAACAAGACAAAAGCAGAAGGAATGTGGCTACAAAACATTTGTTTGGTACATCAGTTATTTTACAACTGCAGAAGGAAAATTAAATAATCCCACTCCGAATATCGACTACATTTTAAACAGGGGTAATCTACCTGAATTTATGAATGCTACTGCCACGTTGTATAATGTGGCAAAGGGCCATTATATGACAGAGTTGACCATTGAAAAAAACCTAGCGATACAGCTCATTAAGGATATTACAAGAGAGTATCATCTGGAGGAAAAATAATCATCCATCATCCTTAAATTCATTCTATTTCATGGAAGTACATCATCATTCACATCATCCCAAAAAATTCAAGGAGTATATCACTGAATTTGTCATGTTGTTCGCGGCGGTAACATTGGGTTTCTTTGCAGAAAACATTCGTGAACATATTGTAGAAAAAGAACGTGAAGCCAAGTTTATCGAAATTGTTCACGAAGATATCGTCAATGATATTGCTTCTCTGCAACATATTATTGATTCTTATGAGCATCGATTAAAAAGGGAAGATACATTGATCAATCTATTGTCATCTCCTGATCCCAATCGATCAAACGACCTCTATTATTATGCTAGGATCAATTCCATTCGGGAATTTTTCACCCACTCTAAAAATGGATTTCAGCAATTGAAAAATGCTGGTGGAATGCGCATGATTGAGGACATGGAAGTGATCAAGAAGATTCAGTCGTATGAAAACAGCATCGAAAAAATTGAAGAGCTCCAAGTCTTAACAGAGCAGCTTTTGATGAACTATCGCGAGCAAATGGCCAAACTTTTTAGTGGTGTGGTTTTTAGAGCAATGTTGTATAAGCCTGAAGCAAAAATCGTGTACGACAAATTCAAGCGACCTGAAAACAATCCTGCTTTGTTATCGAATAACCCCATTGAACTGAACCAATTGCTGGTTAAAAGTTTATATGTGAATAACAATACCAATGGCATATTGGTTGGCTCAAAGGATCTATTGAAGCAGGCTATTGAATTGGAAAGTCTATTAAGCAAGAGGTATTCTATTAAGGAAAAGGAGTAATCCATCCTTATTAAAGGAATGAATGTAGCGGCGAAATGTAATAGCCTTAGTCTTCCCTATTATCGCGGATATATCTCCTGATTATGATGATGACAACTGCAATGATTCCAAAGAGGATGGGAAATGACATGAAATAAAGTTAGCGTTTTCTTTTTAAATGAGAAGTACTTTATGTCACTTAAATCTTCGTTTTTTAGACCGTGTATTACTTATATCCATTGTCTAAAATTTGGAAGATATTGTAACAAAAAAAGTCCTCCCGTCGGCTGGAAGTATTCCAGGCCCAGGGTATCCTGCTGACCTTCGCGTAAAATACATTTTATTAGAAAGGTTATTGATGCCTGCTTTTATGTTGATGGCTTTTGAAAATATATAGGATGCGGTGATATCCATTATTTTATATGATGGAATCAGGCCGGTGTTTCCATTCGTAGATGGGATATATGTGTTGTTCGCATCACTGAAGGTTTTGCCAACGCTGCTGAATTGTGTTGTCAGTTGAAATTTCTTATATCCGCCTGTAATTCCTCCTCTGATAATATGCTCAGGGGCATTTTCAACTTTTTTTCCTTTTGTATTGGCATCTTTATGATGTGTACTGTACCGTGCATTCGTGTATCCATAAGAGCAAAATAGGAGTAGCGTGAATTGTTGATTTTTTTTGAATGCATGGATGGGACTGAATTCCATAAAACCTTCAAACCCTTTGCTTGTGCTGGATCCAATATTTGTGATGAGTCTATATGTGCTACCCTGAGGAGTTATTGTTCCTATTCGGTTATTATACTGCAAATAATATCCACTGATGTCAAATTGCAAATAGTTTTTTACTTTCCCCCTATAACCTAGATCAGCATTGTATCCATTGGCATCCCTAAGATTTGGATCAACCATATCGGTTGTAGGTGGTGCCTGGAGATTAGCAAATTGTATTGGCCTATACGCTTGAGATATATTTCCATACAACTCAGTGGAAGATGTTATATGATATTCAGCACCTAAACCTGCTATCACAAAACTTCTCTTTCGTTGCATGTTTTGTAAGCTGATTTCCTTTCCGTTGGAATCATATCCATTTCTGCCTTTAGCGGATCCTGTCAGCCATTCATATCGTACACCCGGAATGATGGATAGTTTTTCATTTATTCTGAAAATATTTTCCAAAAAGGCAGCCATATTTTGTGAAGTGAAATGAATATTCTTCGGATAATTGCCCAATAACGTCATGTCATATGTGCTTCCTATTGTCCCCTTGCCGTCTGCCAGTCTTCTTGTTGTGCCTCGGTATAATCTGATGCCGCCTGATATAGAAGTCTGTATTCGACCAATGTTGTAATCGGTTATGATACGACTCTCAATGCCTGCATTTCTATACTGATCAATCTGCAGAGTCCTGTTGTTATAATTGAGGGTGACAGGGTTGATGCTATCTCGACTGGTTATGGTATGTAAAAATCCGACACTATTTCTATTGCCTATGGTTCCATAGGCTTTGGTGTTCCATGTGGTATGTTCGTTGATATGATAATTTGCAATCAGCGCAGGAGTAGTCCATACAATATCAAACCAGTTTCTGCTTCGCAAACTTTGACGGGCATCTTCTTTGAATTGCATATCAGTCAATCCTCCAGGTTGTTGGCTGCGAAAATGTGATTGCATTACTTCTGCGGTGATTGAAAAACGATGCGACATGTTATAAGTGACTGTACCGTATCCGGCATTGGTATAAAAGCGACTGTTTTCTCTCCAGCCATCACCTCTGCGGTGATCATAAAAGGTGTAGTAATGAAATTTTCCCTTTGTCCCTCCAAATGCGCTATACCTATTCAGCAATCCATTGCTGCCTGTCGTTTGTTGTCGTTCGAACTGATATGCTTTATTTATTTCACTGCCATTGCGCAATATGTAATTCATCAATCCTCCAAACTGTGGCCCATACTGCAGTGCGCCATGTCCTCTGACTACTTCAATGCGCTGAACTGCCTGCAGTTGTGGGTTGTAATATGCTTCGGGATACCCAAATGGATCTGCTGCAATGTCATATCCATTTTGCCGCACGTTGAATTCCCAGCTTCTGTTGGGACTCAATCCCCTGGCCGAAACGCCTATTTGTATTCCGCTAGGATCACTTTCCCAAACATGAATACCGGGCACTTTGGCGAGTATTTGTCGCATGGTATTGTTTGCCACGTTTCCTTGTACATTTTCAAGGACAATCAAGGTGTTTTTCTTTCCAGCATAAATATTCGTGCCTACTATTTCAGGCATCAGCTGATAATCGCTTTTGCTGTTTTTCCCAACAACCGTTATATCTGGTAGTTTTCTGATGATGGAAGTATCAGATGCCTTTGAAACGATTTGAGAATTACCCGTTGAAGCTACAAGTACCATGAAAACACTCGTCATTACTCTTCCAATGATCATACATTTCAAGTGAAGAGCAAAATTGAAAGTGAATCAAACCATCTATTTACGAAGAAAGAAAATCGATTTATGAATTCGGGAAAAGTTCAATTTTTTGTTTGAAACATAATATGGTAATATGATCTGTTTTTAAATTACAATGAATGAGATCTGAATGAGAGAACTTCTGCCAGGGCGCTGTGGTAATATTTATACCAACGATTCGTGCCCTGTTGCTTGGCTTTTATATGTTCAGGATTGGAAGCCCATTCCCTGACCGCATCCATATCCTTCCAGTAACTGATGAAAGACCCGCGGCCATCATGCTTGAAACTTTCGTATCCCAGAAATCCAGGCATTTGTTTCACCAAATTCAACGTGAGTTCATCGTATTCGGCATAGCCGTCTAGGTCATCTGACAGATAATAATTGAAAATGGATGCAACGTATGGAGGCTCTGCAGATTGTGATTGCCAGTTGATCATGAAGTCAGTGATTTATTTTTTATTGTAGCCTCGTCAGGAATCGAATGCAGACGATTCGCCAAAGGCGAATGTCTGCACCCAGACATGAGCTGGAAGCTCATCGTCTGGGCCTGAATGGTAGCCTCGTCAGGAATCGAACCTGAATCTGGAGCTTCGGAAACTCTTATACTATCCATTGTACTACGAGGCCCGTTGGGCCGGCAAAGATACCTAAGATTTAGGAAGAATCCCATTCATCTTCCTCCAGCCTTATTTTCGATAGGAGTCCTTGTAAAGCCCCATCTTACTGAATGGCAGCGACTGGAATCCTTGAAGTTTTTTAAAAACTTCTGAGGAAGGCTTTAGATTGAAATTCCCTTGCTCCATGTCCTCAAATCCTGGATCTCCCTTGGTTACCCAATTGTTTCTGTTCTCCATCTGTGCATATTTTCCTCCCATCAATTCAACAGGGTCATCTGGTCCGCCTACAATAAGATTTGTTTCAAATGAATTATTTCTTGCTCTCATCCCTTCCCATTCTTTTCCCTTTTCTATTTCATCCAAATAGGGTAGTAACCCTGGATATCTAATGGCATAGGGAGGATGTTTAAAATCAACTTCTTGCTCAAGTCTTTTTCTGATCAATCCCTTTTCACCAAACATCGATTTTACCTGAGGCGCAGCCCAGGTATACCATAATGCTGATACTACAGCTGAATGCGAAATGGGATTGACAATGATATTGTTTTTTACCTTGATATCCCATCCATCATTGCTGAATACCACCCCATGATTTGTTTTCATGTTCACAAAAATATTCCCAAACACATATACATCGGTGGATGAATCATCGCAATAAATTCCCATGTTCATGCGATTCGGATTGCCACAGTCATGTATAAAATTGTATCGAACTATATTTCCTCTGTCGCTTGGATTTCTTCCAATATACCAAGGCGAGGTATCATTTGAATTCAAAGTAACATCATGAATGTTGTTATACTCAAATACATGCTCATTGCCATGTACAAAGATGCCTTGGAAATCAGAATGGTAAATTTCGCAATGCGCTACCTTGTTCCCACATCCATCTACATTGATACCTGCCCAGGTGAATTTATTCCTCCTGTTATAATCATGTATCCTGCAATTCTCAATCACATTGTTTCCTGGTGAAAGTGTTTTCTTATCTCCCCCACTTAAATAAATTCCGCCACTTCCTGTATTGTATACATCACAACTGATGATAAGATTGTTCGTTCCAGCCTCTCTGTTCCATACATTGTTCTGATACAATTGATTGTGGATATTGCCAATTTGCTCAGACACCATGGTTCCCTGATAGTTGTCGACCGACATACCACTTTCCAAAGGAAAAGAGCCCTTGCCCATGAAGATTCCACTGGTGCCTACATTCCTGACAGTGCATCCTGCAATGAGATTGTTGTTTGCGTTTTCCATATACAAGCCCATGCCCCTGCTGTTCTCCATGGTCAATCCCTTGAGCTGAATATTACTGACATTTTTCAAGCTGATGACCGGTGTTTCCAGGATTGAAATCTGGATGTACGCATCTTTGATGGATGATGGTGGCCATATGTACAATATGCCCGTTGATTTGTCAACATACCACTCACCAGGCTCATCAAGTTCCTCCAATATATTCACTGCAATGTATTGTTGAAAATCCTTTCCTGATCCAACGCCATATATGTGTGGCTTGGCAAGCTTTACCTGATGAAGATTGGTGTCAATGTATTGAACAGGAATATTGTCATCGGCATATCCATAATTGAATGTACCACTGAGCCACATGTCTTTCGCATCTTTCCATTTTTTATGACGAGCATCCGTATAGTTGAATACAGCACCCCGATTTGTTTGGTCTCCATTGCGCGGAACAGAACCTGGATCCATCACTTTGCCAATCTTCATATAACCCTGATTTGGGTACCGTGCCAATATCATAGGTGCATTGTTGAAGAACAATTCCATACCGGATGGCATCACTGAACTGGCAAAACCGAATTGCCTGTTTATGCCGTAATCCGTTATCCCTTGTTTCTTTAGATCT
>CANFHO010000122.1 GCA_947447005.1 Chitinophagaceae bacterium | reverse complement strand
TACATATTTGAAGCATACAAATGGAACTAACCTTCCTGATGGGAACGTTTTTTGCTCTTCTTTGTATGTTTTATTGCTTTCAACATTGCAGGTACAAAACTACATTGTGGTTTTTTTTCTGCCAAAAAAATGTTGAAAACACCTTTTTATCCCCTCCAGGCAAACATAGCTTTGCCTCATGAAATCGTTTACTATATTGAGTTTTGTACTACTGATGCATATTGCCACAGAAGCTCAAATCTCCCGTTATTCAGTTGTTATCAATGAATTAATGGCAGACCCTTCGCCTGTTGTGGGACTTCCCAATACTGAATTCATTGAACTTAGAAACAATACAACACAACCCATTAACCTATATAAATGGCGTATCAGCAATGGAACAACAACTACATCTATTGGTGTAAATTATCTATTAGGACCTGATAGCGTGGTGGTGGTTTGCTCAAAAACACAAGCAATATTTTTCAACGGAATTCCCAACATCATTGGAGTTAGCTCATTTCCAGCCTTATCAAATGATGGCGATGTGATTAGTCTCATTGCTGCAGATGGAACAACCATGCATGCGGTTTCGTACGCTCTTGCCGACTACCACAACAGCCTCAAAGCCAATGGGGGATGGAGTTTAGAGATGATCGATCCTTATAAGGGTTGTAACAAAAACAACTGGACAGCCAGCAATTATTTTGCGGGTGGCACACCCGGAAAGGAAAATAGCGTTTTCAATAAAACCTATAATGAAGATGGCATTTCAATACTTCAAGCCATCACCATTGATTCAACTCATATTGTCATCTACCTTGATCAGGGTGTTGATAGTCTTGCAAATTCCAACCCAAAGAATTTTTTGTTTTCTCCTATACATGAAAGTCCTATCCATGTAAAATTGCTGGCGCCATTATTTAACATCATAGAATTACAACTTAAAACACCCATACCAGACAAAACGATTTATAATCTTACAGGAGTGTCATTCAAGCATTGCACCAGCAAAAAAACTGATTCAGCATCAGTCCAAACAGGGATTATACACGATGCATTAAAAAACGATATCGTCCTCAATGAAATATTATTTGATCCTCCTTCCGGAGGCAGTGATTTCGTTGAATTGTATAACAGATCTGATCATATCATAAATGCAAAGGATATCTATCTGACCAACAGAACTTCTGCAGGCCTTATCGGAATTGCATTTGCGGCTTCAGAAACAGATCGAAACTTCTTTCCGGGTGAATTTATTTGTCTGACGACAGACAGTTCATTTGTTCGAAAACAATGGCCAGTTGCTGTAAAATCAAATATCATGGAAATGAAAAGTATGTCATCATATCCTGATGATGAAGGAAATGCAATCATTTTGAATAAACAAGGTGAGATCATTGATGAGATGAATTATGTCGACAATATGCATTTCCCTTTGATCAGAAACCGAGAAGCTGTTTCATTGGAAAAAATTACGCCTGATCTGTCTTCATCATTTAAAGGAAATTGGCATTCAGCTGCATCAACAGTTGGATACGCAACACCAGGATATAAAAATTCACAATACCAGAGTACAGACTCCCTGGTTGGGCAGTTCAACATTTCATCCGACATCATTACACCTAATAATGACGGGATAGATGACAACCTCATCATACAATATTCATTCCCATTATCAGGATATATGTGTTCGGTATTTCTGTTTGATAAGAATGGCCTGTTGATTAAAAAATTGGTAGACAACGAATTGTTCGGATTAGAAGGTCAGATCGTATGGAACGGAACCGTGACATCACAAAAAGCCTTATCAGGACTGTATTATATCAAATTGGAGGCATTCCATTTGAATGGAAGCAGAATCAATAGGAAATGGGCAGTGGGAATAAAATGAAAAGAGAAAAGAGAAAAGAGAAGAGTGAAGAGTGAAGAGTGAAGAGTGAAGAATGAAGAATGAAAAGAGAAAAGTGAAGAATGGTAACAGCCAATTATGTATTTCAGGCTGTTTCACTTTTCTCTCTTCACTTTTCTCTTTTCTCTTTATTAAACCAGCTCTATTTCAAAATTCACCAAATCAACAAATTGCTTGATGCGGGAATTGATATCAGCTGCATTGATTTCTTTCATGCGTGTTGTACCAAATTTCTCCACACAGAAGGATGCCATGGCAGAACCAACAATAATGGCGGTCTTCATATTTTCAAAAGAAATGTCCTTTGTTTTAGCAAGGTGCCCAATGAAACCACCGGCAAATGTATCTCCAGCTCCGGTTGGGTCGAATACTTCTTCCAATGGAAGCGCTGGTGCAACAAATACTTTGTCTTCATGGAATAACAACGCACCATGCTCTCCTTTTTTTACCACCAGGTATTTAGGCCCCATTTTGAGGATTTCTTTGGCAGCCTTTACAATAGAGTATTGAGCGCTCAATTGTCTTGCTTCACTATCATTTACCAGCAACACATCAACATCCTTAAGCAATTTTTCAAGGTCTTCCATGGCTGTTTCCATCCAGAAATTCATGGTATCCATGATTACAAGCTTTGGCTTGTTTTTCATTTGTTTTAATACACTATGTTGAACAGCAGGAACACCATTTCCAAGCATCACAAATTCACAATCTTGATAACTTTCCGGTAAAATTGGTTCAAAATTAGCCAACACATTCAATTGTGTATCCAACGTGTCGCGCTCATTCATATCCATATGGTATCGTCCGGACCAAAAAAAGGACTTTTCGTCTTTCTTTATCTGCACACCTTCAAGGATAACTCCACGTGATGCCAAATCATCCATTTCGGATTGAGGGAAATCACCTCCTACAACAGAGATCTGTTTAATGGGTTTCACAAAGTTGGAGGCACTATATGCTATATAAGTAGCTGCTCCGCCTATGATACGGTCGCTTTTTCCGAAAGGCGTTTCGATGGCATCAAAGGCCATGGTACCTACAACAAGAACTGACATGGTTTGTAATTTGTGCGCAAAGATAGGAAATACAGAAGAGAGAAAAGTGAAGTGTGAAAAGAGAAAAATGGGAACAGCCGACCTTTTAGCTGAATTGCGCCATATCGTGTAACTATTCTTTCTTCAAACTTCATTTTTCATTCTTCTCTCTAAACTCTTAATTTTTCACTCTTAATTCTTCATTCTTCTCTTTTGAATTTTGCATATCTCAACCTCTTCATCATGGTTGTTTCATAGTAAGCATCAAGCCCAAGGCTGGTCAGGGAACCAGCTTTGCTGATATCCAGGAAACCATCATCAGACAGTGTGGATTCATCAAAATAAACTGATATCAACTTTCCTATTACAAAGTATGTTCCATTGGTTTGGATGGGAATTACTTCTGATAATTCCATTGCATATTGGATTCTGCTTTCTTTTACAAATGGTGCTGTAACCCCTTCCCTGAAATCAGGAGTGAGTCCTACTGCCTCAAACTCACTTTCATCAATAGGATACTTTGCACTTGTTTGATGGGCTGCGTCCAAGATATCAGCATGAACATGGTTGATGGTATAGGAGCCTGTTGCTTCTATGTTAGATAAGGTATGGGGCGCTGCTTCGCGTGGTCTGTTCACAAACCCAATGAGGGCTGGATCTGCCCCTATATGCACGATGTTGCTGAATATGGCAAGATTGGAGTTGCCTTCATTATTTGAAGTACCAATGAGGCTAACCGACTTGAAGCCACTGAGTGTATTGATAAAATTTGCGCGATAGAATCTTTCCCAGCTAAGCATCTCTGAAATTGCAACATGTCTCATACATATTTTAACAATATTGATGAAGAAATGTTTGCTATTGGCTATTCTTCATGAAGGAATGGAGGTCTTTATCTATACTGTATTTAAAAAATATTTTATGAATGAATCATTGATATTCAACATATAGGACCTGATTTTTATACATCTTCGTTCCGTCTTCTACAATATCGTATCCCCTATCGCGTTATTAGAGGGTAAGTATCCAAATCCTATCAAATGAAAATAACAACAACAGGCCTGCTTTTGGCAGTCTGTGCCATAGCCCTGCTTTCAATTACAAACAGTTCCAACGCAATAGCAGGAACAGGTAAGGATAGGAAATCCGTCGCAATCAAATCTTCAATCAATTCTTTCGGTGTCATATACGCCAACGAGGTCTATCAAAACATACTTGATAAAGGCTATCATCTTTCTCAGGAAGTGTTCAACATGGCCTTTAAGGGTTTTGAGAAATTAAGCTCTATTGGAAAACTAAACAGCGACAGTCTCATTACGATTATCGATTTCACCAAATCATCCAAAGAGAAAAGAATGTTTGTGGTGGATCTGAAAAGCAAGGAAGTGATTTTCAATACTGTTGTTTCTCATGGAATGAAGTCTGGTGCTGAATTTGCAAGGAACTTTTCAAACAAAATGAACTCACATCAAAGCAGCATAGGTTTTTATATAACTGGAAATCCTTATAAAGGATCAAATGGCTACTCACTTAAATTAGATGGAGTCGAACAAGGATTTAATGACAGGGCCATGGAAAGAGCCATAGTTATGCATGGTGCACCTTATGCCAACGAACGAATGATCAAAGTGAAAGGTTTTCTGGGAAGAAGCTTTGGCTGCCCGGCATTGCCACAACAAATTAATAAACAGGTAATCAATACAATCAAACAAGGGAACATGTTATTCGTATACTATCCCGATCAAAAATATCTTAAAGAATCTGAAATTCTCAATGGTTAAAATGGGATCTTAGAATGGTTAATTCGACCTGGCTTTTTCAAGCCGGGTCTTTTTTTTAGAATAACAAGCCAGTCATCTGACAAAGAAATCCCAAGAGAAAACCTGTAATCAAATCAAACCAACTGTGATTTGTTATTATTTTTCTGGAAGTGAATACCAGACCGGTCATGATTACTGCCAAGGCCATCGGTAAAGCAGAAGCAATTGAACCATCCTGAATGGTAAGCAAAACCAGCCCAACTGCACCACCACATGCTATTCCATGCATGCTGATTTTATAATAATTATTGAGCATCAGCGCAGCACAACTTGCAAAAAACATGGCCCTGCACATTTTAATAAATATCTCAGGATTGCCCGGCTGATTCTTGAAAACATAATAGCACCAAAAGAAAAAAGTGATGCTTGCTACATATGGCACTATTCTTTCTTTTTGAGTAGAAAGCTGTATAGATTTACTAAATCCAAGACCCTTTAACAACAGAACAACCAATCCGGGAAATAATACATTGTTAACTGTATAGGTAATCAGTTTGAATATTTTAACATGCTCATCAAACCCCAGAAAATAGCTTGGATGCCAAAAAAGCAAGTAAGATGCCATCATCACTCCAATGAACAAAGGATGAAAAAGCCATGAAATCAGCCTGGCCAACAACTTCATATATGTTGGATATGACTCTTGCAATGTATTTTCTTCCATATTCATTTTTTAGATTTCTTTTCTCAATCTGGCTACTGGAACGTTCAGCTGTTCTCTGTATTTCGCTACTGTTCTGCGTGCAATATTATATCCTTTGTTCTGAAGGAGGTCCGTCAGACTATCATCGCTCAAAGGATTTCGTTTGTCTTCTGTATCTATCAACTCCTGTAAAATATTTTTTACTTCTCTCGTAGAAACTTCCTCTCCGCTATCAGTGCTCAACGCTTCACTGAAAAAATATTTTAGCCTGAAACTCCCAAACTCTGTTTGTACAAATTTGCTATTGGCAACGCGACTGATTGTTGATATATCCAAAGATGTTTTCTCTGCAATATCCTTCAGGATCATTGGTCGCATGGATGTTTCATCTCCCGTCAGAAAAAAATTCTTTTGATGTTCAATGATTGCCTCCATTGTGGAATACAAAGTTTCATGCCGCTGTTTTATTGCATCAATAAACCACCTTGCGGAATCTATTTTTTGTTTGATGAACTGAACAGCTTCCTTTTGACGTTTATCTTTTTTGCTACCCTTCTCATACTCCCTGAGCATCTCTTTATAATCAGTACTGATTCTTAAATCAGGAGCATTTTTTTGATTCAATGAAAGTTCCAGTTCTCCCCCATTATTGAAAACAAAAAAATCTGGAATAATGTATTGCTCCGCTTTATTGAATTCGCTGGATTGGGCTCCGGGTCTGGGGTTTAATCTACGAATTTCAGTCATGGCCTCTTTGAGCATATCCTCATTGATTTCAAGCGATTTTGAAATCTTATCATAATGACGCTTGGTGAATTCATCAAAATGAAATTCAATGATACGGAGTGCATGCTTCAATGGCTTGGATGAATGGTCGAGGTTTTTTCTTCGGAGTTGAATCAATAAACATTCCTGTACATCCCTTGCTGCAATTCCAGCTGGCTCAAAAGTCTGAATCTGCCTGATCACTTCCTCCACCTGTTCACTTTCTACAATAATATTTTGTTTAAATGCCAGATCATCTACCATTGAATTGGTATCTCTTCTCAGATAGCCATCATCATCTATGCTTCCGATAACTTGTTCTGCAATGACTTGAAATGTTGGTTCCAGATTCAACAAGCCCAATTGTTCTGTAAGACTTTCATGCAAGGAAGAAGATATTGGATGAGGGATTGAGCCGCTCTCATTTAATTCAGGAACATTATCGTCTCTCAATCTATAATCAGCTATCTCATCTTCATCCATAAATTCATCATAGGAATCTTCTGAATCATATGATTCGTCATCACCACTTTCATCTTGTTCATTTTGAACTGTAATATCATCTATTTCAGATGACTCCTGATTTTCATTTCCTGGCTCCAGGGCGGGATTATCCTCAATTTCCTCTTTGATGCGCTCATCAAGCTGTGCAGTAGGCACCTGTAACAGTTTCATCAATTGAATCTGTTGAGGAGAAAGTTTTTGCTGCAATTTTTGATGTAACCCTTGATAGAGAGCCATGTATAAGAAAAATGAGATAGGTGATTAGGATGCTTTCTGTTGCAAATTTACAAACAAAAGAATTGATGGCCTTCACGCCTTTTGGATTGCGTTTTAGATGCTGTCCCTGAGCTTATCCAATAAATCATTCAATATTTTAAATTCCTCTTGGTTTAGGTTGTTTGCAATGGCAACCATTTCGGGATCACGCTCATCAATTCTGGATAGCAATTTTTTACCTTCTTGCGTAATATTGACATCCACCAAACGCTTGTC
>CANFHO010000121.1 GCA_947447005.1 Chitinophagaceae bacterium | reverse complement strand
GCCTTTATAAATATTCCAGATCCAGTTTGCCAATACCAAGAGAATGAGCAATGAAGCTACATATTTTTTTCTGACGATCTTCTCTGCTTTTAGATAAAATGCAGGAAGGGTTCTTTTGACCAAAACCAGATCTGTCAATAACCAAAAAGGCAAGATCAAAAGATAAATCAATGCGATGATGCCCAATGGATTGGTTTCTATTCCGGCAGCAATATTGCCATGGATGATTTCCAGTAAAGAGCGTGTTGAACCGCAGGCGGGACAGGGAATTCCTGTTGTTTTCTTGAACAGGCAAAACCCATAACGATCATTGGCAGATCCATATGGATCGTTCAAGTTGAACAGCACCCATACATAACCTGCCAATGTAAGTAAAATGAAAAGAGTATATACGCCTTTCGGTTTCAATCCTTAGTATAACATCTGATTGAGTAAAGCCATATTTTTTTCTCTGGTAGCACCCTGGATCATGAACCAATCCACAATGGTCCAGATTCCCAAACCACCGCAGGTCAATAACTTGCCTATACCCAATCCTGTATCGCCAATCATAAAACGATCTATACCTAAAGCACCTGCCAGGATAGAAACAATCAAGCTTGTTGTTGGGTCTTTAAATTGTAATGTTTGTATAACAGACCATTTGGAATCATCCAGGGAAATGAGCCTGTCTCTGATATACATGAGCTGAGTTGATTCAAAATATTTACCATTTGCCATGATAAACATATCCACTTTTTGAGATTCCATGATGTTGGTTGTTTTTAAAGTTAATCTTGAATATATAAAAAATTAGGACAGCTGCGTAGAGATGTCCGAAATATCAATTTGGTTGCTTTAAATTTTCGATTGATGAATATTAAAATGGTTTTTCAATCGACTCACTCTGTTTGGTGAAGAAATGAGGACCATCTTCTCCAATATACAAACAATCTTCAAGGCGAATACCAAATTCTCCTGGGATGGAGATGGTTGGCTCATCGCTGAAACACATACCTGGAGCGATTTTAGTCATATTCCCTTTTACAAAGTTTGTCCATTCATGTCCTTCCAGACCAATGCCATGTCCTGTTCTGTGTGGAAGTCCGGGTAGTTTATAATTTTTCATGAACCCTGCATTTTCAATCACGGATCTTGCTGCAGCATCAACTGATTCACAGGTTGCACCAATTTTTGCGGCTGCAAATGCAGCATCCTGGGCCTGTTTCTCCAGGTTCCACACATCAGTTTGTTTTTGAGATGGTTTTCCAACCACGATGGTTCTGGTAATATCCGATGCATAACCTTCGCAACTTGTTCCGCCATCCACCATCACGATATCTCCCTCTCTGATGGTTTGTGGCGTGATGCTACCATGTGGCATGGCAGAATATTTACCCACCAACACCATGGCGCCTCCACTGAAACCGAGTTTCCTGAAGGCATTGGAAATATTGGAAGAAAATTCAGATTGTGACATATTGGGACGAATGGTAGCGAAAGCCGCTTTATATGCTTCTATCGTAACATCATTGGCTCTTTGCATCAAAGCCAGTTCCGCCTTACTTTTAATCATTCTGCAGCCGGCAGTGATGGGCGTAGCGTCTACCACTTCAAATCCTGCAGCAGCTTTACGCACCCCATCAGCAATAAAGAAACGAACACGTTCTTCGATACCGATGCGTTTGTAGGTGGCTCCGCGGTCTTTGATGATGCCCACGATGGCTGCATACGGACTCTCATGTTCCTCCCAGCAACGCACTTCATCGCCAAATTCAGTTGGGATCAATTCGCGTGCACGATCTTCTTCAAACTTCGGACAAACATATGCAATGGCACCTTTGGCAGGAATCACCATCCCAAACGTTCGTTCGCTTTGTCCCCAGCGCATGCCAGTATAATAATAACTCGATGTTGAACCTTCCATGAAAATTCCATCAATTTTATTCAGCTGCATCAGCTGTTGAGCCTTTGCAATGCGTTGCTTACGCTCTTCCACAGTGATAGGCACAATGCCATCCGTCATGGGTTTCAACTGTTCAATAACAGAAGGAATATCAAACCCTTCATTGTATTTTTTATCTCCGGCAAAAAGTTTTGATGGCAATGCAAATGCGCTGGATGCAAGTGCTGCTGCTCCAAGGAATTTTCTTCTGTTATGTTGCATATGGGTTTTGGGTTGTGGGTTCAAGGTTGTAAGTTATAAAAAATCCCGATTCCATTTAGAACCGGGACCAAAAGAATCCGATAGAAATCGGATTCGAACTACACGCGATTGCAAAGTTTTTTCTTGTAAGCTTTCACTCGTAACTCGTCAGTTTCATTCCACTCCGAGTTTAATAATTTTCCTAATTTGAATGATCAAGTAGATAAGTACACCCCAGACACCTGCCACAATACTGTAAGCCATCAGCTCTAACCAAAGTGGCGATTTCCCTCTACGTGCGAACAAGGATCTTTCATCATAATTTGAAACGTATACTGTCTTCTCGCCCCATGGAACAGACATTTCAGCAGTTACTGTACCATACGAATCATTTTCATACACTCCGGCAATGAGCACAATATTTCCATTTTTATCTCCCGGTATAGCTTCAAGTTTGAATTCAGCAGCAACGGCTCCCAATGAATCAATGGGGTATGTTTCTGTTTCATTTACATTGAGATTTCCACCCAAGCGTTTTACACCAACAAACATGTCTGCATCTTTGACAGGTGTCCACACACTATCTACCAGCGCCAAAATGTTTGCATTGATAATTCTGCCTTCCGCTGTATCTATTTTGATCTTTGCTTTGGTGATGGTGAGGTCGGATCTGGATGCATCGTATTCTATTGTTTTCCCAGATGTGATGATAAAGGTTTGACTGGGTGAGCTTTTCCATACATCTTGTACAGAGGCCGGAATCAGTATGGTAGCTTCTCCCTTTCCATTGGTTATAGCTTGTCCGATTAGATTTGCATCAACTGTTTCATCGCTTATATAGCACTTGAGTTTGATACCTTCAATCATTTGGAATTTACCATTGATCTTCGATTTGACCTGAGCATGCAGGTATTGTTCCTGGTTGTTATGGTTATTATATTTCAATCCAAGTAGCAATGTATTTTTTTCTGCATCCTGTGCGTGAACAACGTATGATACCATCATCAGCAAGATGAGCAAGAACCTATAATGAATGTGTATTTTCATGTTCTTCAGTTTCAGTAATGGTTTCATGAATGGGGATGATTGGAAAAATGCGCGCAAAGATGGTGATCACCAGCAATGCTCCTGCCAATGAACCAATGGCGATGGCCCACTCTTCCCAAGATGGATAATAATGTCTGTAGTTGGCAGGTACATCACGCATGGGAAGGAATGGATGCAACAAGGTGGGTGTTACAATGATGTATCTTTTAAACCAAGAGCCTATTACAACCAAAATACCAGCCACAAATGCAGCTTTGGGTTTCCTTCCTTTCTTAAAGAGCAGAATGATGATGGGCAGAATCATGGAAGTAAGTATGGCAAACCAAAAGATGGGAGCAAATTCACCTGTAAACAAATCAATCAAATGTTCCTTTTCCGGCTTCTTCATTTTAAATGCAGGCACAAGAAATTCATTGACATTGAAATACAAATACAACAATGCCAGCATAACCAAGACCTTTCCCATTTTATCAAAGTGTTCATCCTTGATATATTTTTCCAGTTTGTAATGGGTTCTAAAAACATACATCGCAACAACAACGCCGCCAGCGCCAACCAAAAATGCCCCAGAGATGAAGTATGCACCAAAATTTGTGCTATCCCAACCCGGACGATAGGTTGTTGCAAACAACCAGGAGGTTACAGTGTGAATCGAGAATGCCACAGGGATAATCGTAATGGAGAGAATATTGATGGCCTTTTCAGATATCCTGAATTGTTCAGGTTTATTCTTCCAATAATTTCCCATGAAACGATAGATCTTGAGTAAAAATGTATTTGACTTCTCTTTAAATTCCATCATGATCTTCAGATCAGGAAGCAATGGGAAGTATAAAAGCAAACAACTGATGATTAAATACGTAGTGATTACGATGACGTCCCAGACGATAGGCGACTGCAACCTGCCATGAATGAAGAGGTTATAGAACCTGTCGGGGCGACCCATATCCACAACAATGATCAAACCTGCAAATGTGATGGCAGATACAGCGATGATCTCTGCAATGCGCGTTAATGGTGTACTCCAATTTACATCAGACAAACGAAGCACAGCTGTAATCAATGAACCCACCAAACTGATGGCTACAAAAAATACGAAGTTGGAAATATAAATACCCCAGGAAACATAATCGCGCATAGAGGTTACCACCAACCCTTTGGAAAGTTGCCTGATGTACGCAAAGAGCCCGATGAGACAAAGTATGATCAGTGATGCCACCCAAAGTCTCCCTTGTTTTCCGAATTTTTGTGGCAACAGATCCTCAATGATGTGTTGCCTTGCTACTTTTTCCACGATGTAATATTTTAGTGATGGGATTTGTCTTCTCCCTCCTGTTCTATCGATTCATAAGGGAAGTTTCTATTTACAGGTGGCAGATAATAAACACTTGGTTTTGTACCCAGGTCTTCCATCAAACGATATCCTGCTTTGTCACGTATAAGTTCACTGAACCTGAATGTTTCAGCGCCATTGGTTACAGCATCTTCCAGCATGTCGCCAAAGAAAAAAACACCGTTGGGACAAGCTGAAACACAGTGTGGCAGCTCTCCCTGGCGTACCATATCCGGACAAAAATCGCATTTGCCAACGGTGCCTTTTTTCTGAGGTACGCTGCTTTCACAGGAATAAGGTTGATCTGCGATGGTCTTATCCAAACCCGGATCTTCCCAGTTGAACACACGGGTTGAATATGGGCATGCAGCCATACAAAAGCGACAACCTACGCAACGGTCGCTATCGATCAATACGATGCCATCCTTGCGTTTGAACGTAGCATCCACGGGACATACCTTTACACAAGGTGGTTCATCGCAATGCATACAGGTGGTTGGTTGCCAATAGGGTGCTGTATGTTCTGCATCCTGCATTGGATATACTTTTATCCAGTTTTGTCCTGGATGGATATGATGCATATGATCACAAGCAGATTGGCATTTCTTGACACTCTTACAACGCGACAAGTCGATTACCATCACAAATTTTTTTCCATCAATCCCTACACGTGCGATATCATTTGAAACCGGAGGAAGATCAGGAACGGGTTTTAGAAAAGCCTCATCCACTTCAATAATTTCCCCGTCTACAGAAAGTAATTTCACCAATTTACCGGATGGCTTCACATCCTGTGAAACATCCTGTGTAAAAGGATTTGATTTGCATCCGGCAACTGCCAATCCACCCAACACACCTGCTGCGAGAAAAGCTCTTCTGGAATTATCATTTGTTTTCATGCATGAAATTTTATGTGTGTAGTTATGCCTCTTTTTTGATCCAGGATTTCATTTCATCTGTGGTGGCTTTTCCTTTTGAGGAAGCAATTTTAGATGGATCGATTTCTACCAGACGTCCATCCTGAGTAAGCATCTTTACAGGTGTTTGCGCAATTGGACCACAGCTCATCACATCTTTTCTTTTATTGAACAAGCCTGATTTTAAAAATGGAAACAATGAGAGGATTCCCAATCCTGCAATCAAAGACCTTCGTACTCTTTTGACTTTGGAAGGTTGATCTGTATTGTTCATGATATTACATTGAAAGTAAAAGTTGAGAAAGCCTCCTTCGAGGCTTTTCATATGATTGCATCTATTTTTTGAAACTGCGCATGAAATTCACCAAGCTCCAAATATCTTCTGCATCTGGAATTTTCTTTTTGAAACTTGGCATATCGACACGACCCTCTGAAGTTTTGAAAAACAATACACCATCGCTTTGCGATTGAAAAGTTCCTTTGCTCATATCAGGAGGTGTTGTTTCCAGTTGTGCTGCTTTGTTGCCATCGCCTAAACCTGTTTTACCATGACAAGATGAGCAGTGCTGAGACCATAGCGCTTTTCCAGCTGCAACAGATGAAGCATCTGATTTTACTGGGTTTGCCGTTTTAGCTGCCTTATCAGGCACTACCCATGGTTTGGGTTGAAAATGACCAAAGCTGCTAAGAAAAATACCAAGAATGATGATTGTTGCAATTGAGAGAATGTTGACTCGCATGTTAGTTGTTTTAAGTAAGTAAAAATCTGTTTACTGTATTAGAAATTCCAAAGCCTTGAAATATTGAATCCAATCACGAATTGTCCTTTGGTAAAGTTGTTGTGGTTAAACACATTGTTGTTCTGAGGTAAAATGCTTCCATAATTTCCAAGAAACACTTGAAAATCGTGACCACTTGTTTTCATATCCAAACCAATACTCAGATTTGGATTGGGATTATTCATTGGATGTTGAGTGAGAGGTTGATCGTAGTTGGCAATCAGAGACATGCCACCAGTTAATTTATATCTTCCTGAAACGCTGATGGCAATATGCTCATGTTTCATTTTTGACTTGATGACATTGTTTGCATCGTAATATCCTTCCATATTATTGAAATAGGAAAGGCTCGGTGCTACTTGAAGAGAAATCTTTTCATTGATCTTTCTGGCAATGATGAGTTGTGAAAAATAGCTAAAACGGTCAGACACGCTTACAATCGGAAGTGAACTGCTTTTTGTACGGGTATCCATCACAGAATTTCCAAACAGCGTGACACTTAAAGGCATTGAATTATCCTTGGTTTGTTTTAGCAACGAATACTTTAGATTTCCTACAATCTGCATTCTATCGTTTGTTGCGCCAAAACCCACTTGCAGATCTTTCACAGGAACATAGCTTGTACCCAAGAGCATATTTGCACTGGCAAACAATCCGAATAGGTCTTTGAATCTATGATCTATCGTTCCGAACCTGTGTTGGATATCAAATTCAAAAGTTCCTTTGATTGGAACAACCACGGATTGATTGTCGATCAGATAGTTGCCTTCAAATGTGTTTTTTACGAAACTCTTTTTCTTTACCACCTGATCTGGAACAGCTGTGCTATCCTGTGCAAAAGATTTTGTATTGATTCCTATGAACCCAATGGCAATGAGCATCATTGCAAATAGGCTTGTTGTTTTTTTATGAATCATATTGGTTCTCATTTCGAACTTTTTAATTGTTTTGTGCTCCCTGTTTTATCCAGGCATAAATTTTGGCATTTATCTTTTGATCAGGACCCGTTCCCAGAGGCATGATTGGACTTTTTTTACCTGTGAGCCATTGCATCAGAACGCTATTATCAGGATCATTTGCTTTTATATATCCACCATCTGTCAGTGACCTGAATGCAGAAGCATTAGTGAGATTTGGAGATTTTCCTCCGGCTGC
>CANFHO010000120.1 GCA_947447005.1 Chitinophagaceae bacterium | reverse complement strand
CTGCAGTTGCAGATGTAACCAATTTTGTAGGTTGTACAATAGAAACAGCAACGGTATCTTTTAAACCTTTTGCATCAGAAACAATGTATGAATAATTACCTGCAGCAACACTAAAAGTACCAATGCCTGTATATGGCTGGGTTCCGCCTACTGCTGAAACAACCACTGAAGTACTTCCTCCATTACATGCAATTTTACCAGTAACAGCTGAGGCTACCATTGGAGATGGAACAACAACTGTGCCTGATTGAAATTCGAGTAGACCAGCATCAGGATTTCCTACTATAGGATTGCCAATAAAGTCTTTTACCAAAGATACATTCGCTCCAAAATTAATGGCAGGAGAACCTGCTAACAATGAGAGATCCCATACAGATGGATCACCTGAAGCATTTTGAAATAAATTAGCAGTAGCACTTAACAATTCCGAAGCAGTTTGAGTGAATCCTAGTGAGCCTGAGGACATCCTATAAATATTATTTGTGTGGATCATTTGTCCACTTGCAAATTTACTACTTGCAAAACTGACGCCTGAAGCCAACCAAAAAATATTATTCTTTACAGTTACCATACCCGCACTACCCGATCCAGCCATCCAAAATAATACAGATGACTGAGAGTATTGCTTTTTAGTTTCAATAACAGTATTATTATAATATTGCAATCCACTAACATTTACGGTAAACGTACTTCCGTTTTGATAAACACCTATGATACCACAATTGATAATTTTGTTGTAAGCGATAATGTTGTTTAAGGCAACACCATTTGAGCTGCTACCTACTTCCATGAAACCATTACAATTAATGGCTGTGTTATACATGATTTTGTTGTTGTTCATGGTTGTACCGAAAAGCTCAACCGCGCCTCCATCAAAGCCATAATCATAACTGGAAGCCCAACATTCTTCAAATCTGTTATTCATGATGGTATTGTTGGACGAACCAATTACCATTGGATTTGCACCATAGTCATCATCAGGATTAACTGATGTTGGTGTATTACGAACCATACGCATATTATGCATGTAATTACCAGTGATGGTTGTATTATCTGATCCTGTTGTAACAGAAATACCTACACCAACCAATGATATATCAGTGTTTCTGATAGTACAATTGGGTGAATTTTCAACATTGATTGCATAACTGATTTTAGCCTGAATAGAATGGTCTGTAGCACTTATGGAATTATCTGTGATTTTGATTCCATCAATAATTACATACTGACGTCCAGACAAATTGATAATATCAGAGATAGCATTATCAAATACCGGCAAATTGCCAGTTCCATAATTTGTATACACAATGGGGGCAGAAGCATTACCTGAACGATTGATTGATAATCTGCCTGAAAATGTTTGCCCTCTTTTAAAGAAAACAGTATCACCAGGATTCAATAAGGAAGTTCCACTGTTCATTTGTGCAATGGTCTTCCAAGGATATAAAAGTGAACCATTGGTAATAGATGCCGTCGAAGATGGATCGACATAAAAATTTGTTGCCTTTGCGATATTTGGCGCAATCAAGGAAAGCAACAATACGATTGTTGTGAGTGAGAAAAGTGTTTTCATTTTAGTTTGGATATTGGATTAGGAAATAAAAATACAAGAAAGACAATTCTAATTCATTAAATGGTTTTTTAGTTGTTAAACAATGATTGTGATTTGTTGCCTTCATTACCATACGCAATATTCACACTGCTTTTTGATAACGAAGTCAATATGCAAAGGTATATGAGTGTTTTTGTATGAAAGTACAAATTCATGAAATATGCAAAAACATTAATCTTCTGCAGATTTTCATAAAAAATATTTATACCCGATATGTCTCTTTTTTACAAGAAAACAAAAACATATACCCTTAAGGGATGACAACATCAATTCATGATATCGTTAGAAAAAAACGAAAAGAGTTAAAGCTTACTCAGAAAGAGTTGTGTATGAGATCAGGTGTTGGGCTGAGATTCTTACGCGAACTAGAGCATGGAAAGAAAACCCTGAAAATGGATAAGGTTGATCAGGTATTGCATTTCCTGGGCTATGAATTGGGTGCAGTGGAAGTAATTGTATTAAAAACATTACCGGAAGCTGTCATAGAGGATATCGCTTCTATTTAATATTTACATCGGGCCGCAGCATGCGGCCCGATATAAAATATAAGATCAATTGTTATTTTGCAGGTGTGATGATGATATTCCTGTATTCAATAGGCCCATGATCACCTTGTAACATTATAGGACCTGGATCTGCCTCTTTACAATCCAATGCACCTCCAGTGATACCTGGTATAATTTGATCACAAATGATTTTCTTTCCGTTTGCAATAACCGTAACACGTCTTCCAACCAATGTTATATCATATGATTGCCATTGGCCAGGCTCCTTAGCAACCATCTCATTCGGTGTCAGGAATCCATAAATACCTCCCAGGTATGTTGATGATGGCTCCTTGCCATAATTATCTTCCACCTGAACCTCATATCTTCCCCTTAAATAAACACCACTATTGCTTTCCTTTGGATAACGAAATTCTATGTGAAGTTTGAAATCCTCAAACTTTTGATCTGAAATAATATTTGCTCCAGAACGGGGACTTGTAAGAATGCCATTGACTGCTTCCCATTGAACTAATTTTTTTGAGAAATGCCATCCCGACAAATCTTTACCATTGAATAATTTTATTGGCTGGCCCCATACAGGATCTTTTTCTCTCTTCAACAAAGGCGCACGCTCTCCTGTAAATGTATACGTTTTACCATTGCTGGCTTGAATGGTACCACTTATTTTACCATCCTTCAATTCCCCTTGCAGAACCATATCCTTGTCTGTTGCTTCCCATTGTGGAGGAATGGCAAAATGAAATTTACCCTCATTGAAATATACATGTGCAATGGGCCTGGCACTACCCCCCTCTGCCACAAAATATCCCACTAAGGTTGATATACCGGATAACTTTACCTCTAACCAAGAGGGCACAATTCGATCTCCCTGATCAACTGTTAAATCCCATCTTCCGATAGGAGAATCAGTTGCATCGTTCTTATTTAAATTATAAGCAAACGACTTCATCGTCAATGATGAAATCAATAAAACGGCAAATAAATTCAAGCTCTTTTTCATATTGAAACCATTTTTGTTCAATATGAAAATACGATTTTCACTTGTAATGTGAAAGCCAAAGTTTCAAAGGATGTACTAAATCCTATCTGGCATCCCCAGCAATATCAAAACCTTTTTGTTTTAAGGCCTGAAGGAAAACTTTTTTTCGCTTTAGTATTTCATAAAACAAAGCAGCTTCTTTCCTAACTGTTTTCGCATCTTGTACTGAATAAGGCTTAGCGCCTTTATCTAACAAAGTTTGAAGTAGTGTAATATTCTGATATTCATTATCATCGTAGGTCATGCAGAAGAGAATCAAAGGACTAACATTTGTTTTGCTTACCAAACTACTCATTTGAAAAGTGGATTTATTTAAATCTGCCCCTCCATCCAAAATATATTGTATTACTTTTATATCACTTTTACTTGCAAGGGCAAAAACCAATGGTGTGTGGCCTCCCAATTCTTTTTGAGGCTCGTTGAAATTGCCGTTCAAAATTGTTTTCACCCGAATTAAATCAGATTTTCTGAAGGCATCCCCTTCTTTGCTAAGAGCATCTTTCATTGAAATTATCCCGGCTTTAGGAACATCTTCTTTCGAAGTCTTTATTTTGAATAGGCCACCAAAATTAGATATCAAATTATCCTTATCAGACTTTGCATTTGATTTTGAACCTACTTTCGCTTCCATCGCGTCTAACCCATTGTTCATCTGGGTAAACGATTTATTCATAGACTCAACAATTGATGTTGCGGTTTGAATATCATTGCCGACTTTAACCAATAAATTTTCTTGGGCATTCAATTCTGTTAATTCTTTAGCAGGCATTGGACTATCAAACATCAGCTGGTAATATGTTTTGACATCCTGAATGGCAGTATTCTGCTGAAATATTTCTTTGTTTTTTGCAACAGACTCCGACAGGTTTTTATAAGCAGATTTCATGCCATCCATACTTGATCTCAATTGTTTGATGGCATCCATGTTGGTGTACTGAATATAGCTGGCATTATTGAACAGATTTTTCTCCCACTGGTCAGCTGCATTTTTATAAGAGGCCGGTAATGATTCACTTCCAGAAACTGTTTTAGACCAAAACTCATCCATTTCCTTGATGGTTTCAAGTTGCTTATTCTTGAATAAATTATACAACAAAATTTTCTTTTCGGTCTTCCATTTTTTAATCGACTTGTTCTCCTTAAATACTTTGAGCTCATCCAGCGTTGCGAATGTTATCAATTGATCATCGCTGTCAGGCTTTTCTTTTTCTTCTGGCTCTGATTTGGACGGATGCTTTTCAACAGAAGGAACAGAAGTAGGTTTTGCAGTAGTCTTAGCTGCTGGTTTAGACACAGGCTTGGCTGTCGTTTTCTTTGCAGAAGTCGAAAGCAATTGTGAAAAAGTGTTAGTATGAAGCGTAAATAGTATGCATGAAAATAAAACTGATTTCATACATGTGCTGGCAAAGGATGTTCTCATATGTTTTAGGCTTAAAATAGATTATTGTTTACATAGACTGAATCCAATAATGACTTCTGTTGTTGAAAATCGTATTTATGAGACGACTCTTTCCTAATGAAGTCAAATCTGATATCTTGCTGCGTATCGGCATTTTTAACTTTCACGCCAATGGTTCCATTCTGCCTGTTTTCAATATTCACCTCAAGAAGGAATTCATTCAAGGTATTGAACTGAGGAACCACAATGGTCCCCAAATGATACAGATCACTGTCTGCATCCCAAAACTGACATAACTTGGCAGAGAACGATTGTGATATAGCAGGATTGACACGATATATTTTCTTGGATGCAACAGGTAATGGGGTATTCCTGTGAACAGCCAGATCAATATTCTTTTGTCCTTCCAATTGCAATCCGATATTATAAGTACTTACGCTCTTGAGGTCGATAGGTTGCATCCCCAATCCTCCGGCATGATCACCCAATGTTGAAGCATACAATGCTGCGCCCTTTGCAACACTGCTCAATGGTTGGTGATAGATCAATTCCTGATGGGGACCCATTTTTTTACTCCAGTAATTATATACCATTTTGCTATTGCTAGTTCCGCCGATCAATATGAATTTATGTATGTCAGACAATTGCATACCCAATGATCTAAGACATCTGTTGACAGCTGCTTCTGTTTTAGAAACAAGATCTGTAGCGGCTTTTGAAAATTGTTGATGATCAAAATTGCATTCAAATGCATCGCGGCCAAACATCAACCATTTGCCGATATTTCTTCCTGCTTCCATGTCACTCAAATCAATCTTGACTTGTTCTGAAATTTTATTCAACCGATTTAATGAAAGCTTGTCAGATGGGAAATCCTTGCCAACCAATGTAGCATATGTTTGCCTGATCTGATTTGATATAACTTCATCAAACTCCTTTCCTCCTAATTTGTTGACACCATCTTTTGCAATCACATGCAATTGATTTCCAGACTTTGTAATCAATGTCAGATCAAATGTGCCTCCCCCAAAATCATATACCAGAATGATCTCATCATCCATGTTTTTGGCAGTACTACCGTAACAAAGTGCAGCAGCAACTGGCTCTTCAAGAATACCCGACAAATTAAAGTCTGCCAGCCTTGCTGCTTCTATTACTGACTTACGCTGAACATCATTATAATGAGCAGGTACTGTAATAACAGCATTGTTAAATCCATCTGGCATATACATTTCAGCATCGTACTTTACTTTTCTAAGAACAAGTGCAGCCAGGGTTTCACTGAACCATGGTTGGTTTGCATCATCAAAATATACCGGTTCCTGCGTACCAAAACTCCGCTTAAAATGACTGATGATGCTTTTATTTGGAAATATTTCAAAAAGATTTTCTGCAAATTTTCCAACATAGGCTTTTCTTCCTTCAATCAATGCAATCGATGGTGTTGATTGCTGATCCTTGCTGAAGGCATCTGGTAAAATAACAGGACTTCCATCCCTGCTCAATGTAGATGCTACTGTATTGCTTGTTCCTAAATCAATTCCTAGTACCACGTATTATAATTTTAAATCTTTTTCTAATTCTGTTATCATATCACGATGACGTGTTTGCATGGTGTCTCTTTGCCTGTCGGCCGACTGTATACCTCGCAACATATTATCCAATGTTACTCCCAATTTCTGCTGCTGTGTTTTTTCATTGTTCATTTGAGAAACCTTTGTTGTTTGCAATTCCTTCAGGTTTTTCTCCAATGTATTGCTGATATTCAAGCTTACATCCCTGATCCAGTTTGAGATATTGGTTGTCCAATCGCGCGAAGACTCACTGAACATTCGTTTGCTTTCCTGCAACATCATTTCCTTTGCTTTCGTCAATTCTCTTTCAAACTCTTCTTTGCGCTTTAAAGGAATTCTTCTTCGCAAATCATAAATACCATAGATAATCATCAGCAATGAAATGATTGCTGTGGAAGCCTTCACCCAGGTGGCAATTGATTTAAATATACCACTATCACTTGCCGAAGCAATGATGGAAAGTGGTGCCAGCAATCCGCCTACCACCATGATCAATCCTGTGTAATCACGCAAAGCAACAAAATACTCCATGGCACCTTTCTTGATCAATTCACCAGTGTATAATCTGTTATAGTAGCAATATGTAGAAACGGTTCTGCTTTTATCTGGAAAAGGAACATATGCATCCTCCTCAGAAATTGTTTTGATGCCTTTCGCTTTCAATTGGAAATTAACCTTAGTCAATAAATCTTCAAAAGAGCTTTTGATGAATGCCTCATCCTTACCCAATTCAGCAGTGGTTGTTCGGGCTACCATATCCAAAAATTCCTTTTGGAATTTTGCATTGATCGTGGTCTGTACCTTTTCACTTTTTTCAGCCAAAACAGTCCTTTCGAAATCTTCAAGCAATGAAACCCGCTCAGCTGCTAGCATAGAAAATTTACCCGTATTGGGCTTATTCAGATCCTCATATTTTATTTTGAAATTCTTATCGAGCTCCTGTGCATTCTTTTGCATCACCTGTCGGATCGATTGCACAAAATCATTGTTGTTCATTCCCTGCTCATCCTTTCGGGTGATATTCGCATTTTGGGTATTAAGCAGTTTTCTGGTATTGGCAGCAAGGTTTTCGGCATCGATAATCTCTTTCATAAAACCAAACAATGGCTTTACAGAACTGAGATAATTATATCGCTTCAACTTATCGATCAAGGGAGCTTCAACAGCCACCTGCAGAATTTCCTGTACATTTTTGCCTTCTGCCTCCTCTGATTTGATGATAAAAGGCTTAACCCGATAATGAAGTTGTCTGGACACACTTTGTGCTAAACGCTCATCATCCGTAAAATTGATGAAAATACCAATCCGATATTGTTCATTTTGTTTGTATGGGG
>CANFHO010000119.1 GCA_947447005.1 Chitinophagaceae bacterium | reverse complement strand
GAAAGCATTGGTTTTGTTGCATCAAAAGCTCCGGGTGGAAATAGCCAAACGCCGCTCTACTACAGCTTTACAGACGAAATGCCTTCTGCATCAGCAACAAATTTCTACCGACTTGCACAACAGGATTTGGATGGAAAAATTTCTTACTCAGAAGTACGTTCTGTGAAGTTGGGCAAGGAAACAGTTACCATGCTTTTCCCGAATCCAAGCAACGGCGTGGTGAATATTAGTCGCACCAACAACGGAAAGAAAATGAACATTATCGTAGTTGATCTTTCTGGTAGAATCATCAGTCAAATTAATGGGATCACCGATTCAAACTACAGTTTGAAAAATCTTCGTCCGGGTGTTTACAATATCAAAATGACCTATCCTGAAACAGGTGAGCAATCTGTTCAGAAAGTGGTTGTTCAAAAATAGCTGGTAAGGGGTTTAAACCTCCAACCACCCCATTCAGGATAACACAACCAACATTATTCGAATGGATGAAAAGCTCTCGCCTAACGGCGGGGGCTTTTTTTTTAAACGAAAAGAGAAAAGAGAAGAGTGAAAAATGAAGGCAAGAAGCCTGCCGACCTTAGGTGGGTATACCTGCCGGTAGGCAGGGTAAAGAGGTAAAGAGGTAAAGAAGTTAAGAAGTTAAGAGGTTAAGAGGTGAAGAGGTGAAACGGGCTGGGCCACCTTAGGTGGGTAAGCCTGGCTATGGCAGGAAATGGAAAATTGGAGAAACAAGACTTGCTCAAATGAGGAGGGAGTATGAATCTGTTTTGTTTAAAAAGTACAATCTATTTTTTTATACAGTTTCGACAAAATGATTTATTTTGTTTTTTCTTGCGTTTTTTTGCAACCAACGTAATATTTTTTTGTTGCGTATATGTTAAATTATTTAAAAACAGCAAAAAACCAAAACATGAGAAAACTGTCGACGTTTTTATTTTTGTTGATGGCCTTCGCCCAAATGGCATTGGCCCAACAAGTCAAAGTGGGCGGTACCGTAACCGATGGTCAGGGTAAAGCCCTGGCAGGTGTTTCAGTAACCCTCAAAGGAAAATCCAATGGTGTAGTAACCGATGCAAATGGAACTTACTCCATTTCTGCTTCAACATCCAAAGGAACTTTGGTATTCAGTTATCTTGGTTATGCAAACCAGGAACTTGCCTTCAATGGTGCAAGCACCTTGAATGTGAGCTTGAAAACATCAGAGTCTAGCATGGATGAAGTGGTTGTAGTTGGTTATGGTACACAGAAGAAAAAAGATCTTACTGGTTCCATTGCAAACATCAGCTCTAAGCAAATCCAAAACTTATCATTAACCAGTCCTGAGCAAGCATTGCAGGGCCGTGTTGCAGGTGTGAATGTAACTTCCAGTTCAGGAACTCCAGGTTCAGCTGTAAACATCAACATTCGTGGTGTAGGTACCATCAATGGTAGTGCACAACCTTTGTATGTAGTGGATGGTATTCCGATCGCTACAGGTTCTTATTCTCAGCTTGGTGTAGGTAATCAGGTGTTGAACAGTTTGGCCGATATCAATCCAAACGACATTGAATCCATCGATATCCTGAAAGATGCATCTGCTACCGCAATCTATGGTTCAAGGGGTGCAAACGGTGTTGTATTGATTACTACCAAGCGTGGTAAAAATCAAAAAACCAAGTTCAATTACAATGCATATTCTGGCGACCAGGAAGCATGGAAAAAGATTGAACCCGTTACTGGTCCTGAATTTCAGTCCTTGTTGAAAGAGTCTCTTTTCAACAGATATGGTGCTACCTATGGTACTCAATTGCCTTCATTTTATTTTGGATCAACTGTACACGACAACTCCACAACCAATACCAATTGGCAGGATTTGATTTTCCGCAAAGCGAATATCCAAAGTCATGATATTAGTGCGCAAGGTGGAAACGATAAAACGAAATTTTATGTAGGTGGAAACTATTTCAATCAGGATGGTATCATCCTTGGTTCAAAATTCCAGCGTTATAATTTCAGAATGAATATTGATAACAATGTTACTGATAAGTTCAAAGTGAGCGCAAGCATCGCATTGAGCAACAGCATCCAAAATCGTATTCAAAATGACAACAACATTTATGGTGTATTGAGTACAGCAGTGTTGTTGGCATCTGATATTCCTGCATACAATGCAGATGGAACCTATGGTAAAGATCCATTGTCTTCTGTAGAAAGTCCGCTTGTGGCAGCTAAAGAAAACTACAACAAAGTGAACAACGGTCGCGTGTTGGCCAACCTCAGTGGTGAATACCAATTGCTTCCTCAATTGACTTTAAAAACCAATCTGGGTGCTGATTATGTAGGACTCAATGAAGCAAGGTTCTATCCTAATATTTCAAATGCAGGTGCAGGTGTTAAAGGACAAGCAACAGAGGCGTATAACAAAAGCATGAACCTCATCAATGAGAATATTCTTAGTTATAGGCAGTCATTCGGTGATCATAGTTTGAATGCAGTTGCAGTAGCATCATACCAAACACAGAAGTATGAAAGTATTTATGCACTTGCAGAAAACTTCCCTGGCAACTCCATTTACAGATTGTCTGCAGGTTCTGTGAAAAAGGATGCAACCACTTCAGGTAGTGCCTTTGGCATCATCGGATATGTAGGAAGGTTGAACTATTCTTACAAAGGAAAATACATTCTTGGTGGAAGCATTCGTAGGGATGGATCATCAAATCTTGGTGCCGATAAGCGTTGGGGAACTTTCCCTGCCGTATCAGCAGCATGGAGATTGTCTGATGAGAAGTTCATGAATAAGCTTACATTCTTAAATGATGTAAAAATCCGTGGATCACATGGTTATAGCGGAAGTAACTCAGGTGGTTTGTTTGCGTCTTTGCCTTTGATCAGCCCGGGTGCCAACTACCTCGCATCAGCAGGTCTTGCTCCTTCACAGTTGGGTAACCCTGGATTGGGTTGGGAAACATCTGTTCAGTCTGATCTTGCTCTTGAGCTCAGTTTCTTGAAACGCATAAGTTTGACTACTGAAGTATATCTCAGAAAAACGAAGGATCTCTTGACCAGCCGTCAGTTGGTAGGTAACAGTGGATTCCTTTCTGTAAGTGATAACGTAGGTGGAATTACAAACAAGGGTATTGAGTTTTCATTGGAAACCAAAAATATTGTAAGTAAGAATTTCAACTGGTCAACCAATTTCAACATTTCATTCCAAAAGAACAATGTGGATACCATTTATGGTGGCAATCCATTTGGATCAGGATTTGCGAGTTGGGTACAACAAAAATATCCTTTGAACTCATTCAGAGGGTATAGGGTTGAAGGGATCTTCCAAAATGCATCTGATATTGTATTGGCAAGAGATGGTTCTGCTGCTAAGCCTGGTGATATCAAATGGAAAGATATCAATGGGGATGGTGTAATTAATTCATCTGACCAAGAGATATTGGGCAATGCGCTTCCTAAATTCTTCGGAAGTTTTACCAACAACATCAGCTATAAGAATTTCGAATTGACTGTATTCTTCCAGTTTGTAGGCGGTAACAAGATCTACAACAATACAAGGGCGTTCTCTGAAGGCATGAACAGCTTGTTCGGACAAACTGCTGCCGTAAGAGATCGTTGGACAGCTACCAATGCTTCAACAACCATGCCAAGAGCTGTATATGGAGATCCTGCGAATAACAGGAGAACATCAGACAGGTGGTTAGAAGACGGTTCATTCACAAGGTTGAAGAATCTGGTTTTCTCTTATAATGTAAGTCCGAAGATTTTATCCAAGTTGAAATTGTCTTCTCTGAAGGCATTTGCACAAGCGCAAAATTTGGTAACCTGGACGAAGTATAAAGGATTTGATCCTGAGGTAAGTACGTTTACAACAACCAATACTGCACAGGGTACAGACTTTCTTACTTTCCCTCAGCCAAAGACAATCACCTTCGGTCTGAATCTTGGATTCTAATCAATACATTAAATTTTTAAACAGCGAAAGATGAAAAATAAAATTCAATCATTGTTTCTGATCGCCACCGGAGTTGTGATACTTTCTTCATGTGAGAAGGTATTGGATCAGAAGCCGCAAACTTCATTGGATGCAAATACAGCCTATACAACCAGGCAAGGTGTTGAAGCAGGTTTGTTAGGTTGCTACAGTGCTTTGCAAAGTACAAGTTATTATGGCTTGGAATATTGGGCACTTTCTGATATGTATGCAGGTGTTATAACACATACAGGTACATTCCCTACATATGCTCAGGTAAACAATAAACAAATCCTTCCTGATAACACAAATACCACAAATATTTGGAATCAGATTTATACAGGTATTAACCGTGTAAATACGGTGTTGGTTTCTGCTTCAGCATTGACAGATCCTGCATTTGCAAAAGCGCAAGTAACTGGAGAAGCTAAGTTTTTGCGTGCACTCATGTACTTCGATTTGTTGAGGGCATTTGGTGGAAGTGCAACAGGTTTCGGATCAGGCGGAAGAGGTTTGCCAGTTAAAACAACTCCAACATTGGCTCCAACCGATGCATCAGCTGTTGCATTGTCTTCTGAGGCTGATGTTTGGAAATTGATCAATGCCGATCTTGATTATGCTATTGCCAATTTAACTACCAGCACAACAGGTAGGGCAAATGTAAATGCTGCGAGAGCATTGAAAGCAAGAGCAGCCTTGTATGTCAATGATTATGCAACTGCAGATGCAATGGCAACTGCTGTAATCAATGCATTGAAAGGAACTGGAACAGGTTTGGCGGCAGATTATAGCACCTTGTGGCTTACTCAAAATGTTAAGCCAGAGAGTATTTTTGAACTTCAATTTGATGTGAACAATACGAACTCTATTGCTTTCTATTATTTCCCAACCGCTTCAGGTGGAAGAAATGAAATAGGCTCAAGTGCTACTCTTGCAGCAGAGTCTGCTTTGGACAAGAGAAAAGCAACCAATATCAGGTTGATGGGTACAACCAACAAGACATATAAATATTCAAGGATTGGCGGTACAGATAATGTGATCATCATTCGTTTGGCTGAAATGTATCTTATCCGTGCTGAAGCAAAAGCGTTGGCTGCAGCGCCAGATTTGGCTGCTGCTATCAGTGATTTGAATCTCATCAAGGCTAGGGCTGGTTTGGCAAATTCAATTGCTGTAACACAAGCTGAAGTATTGGCTGATATTTATCAGGAAAGATATTGGGAGTTTGCACACGAAGGTCATGCTTTCTATGATTACAAAAGAACCAACAGGTTGGCAACTGGATTTGCTGCTTTCTCAGGTTCAAATGCATTCAGGGCAGTTTGGCCAACTCCTCAACGTGAGATTATCAACAGCAATGGTTTGGTAACTCAGGTTACAGGGTATTAATTTTTTTCTCATGTGCGTCAAATTCGCCCCCTGCCTTTTGGTGGGGGGCTTTTTTTAAAACGAAAAGAGAAGAGAGAAGAGTGAAGAGTGAAAAATGAAGGCAAGGAGCCTGCCGACCTTAGGTGGGTAAACCTGCAGGTAGGCAGGGCAAAGGATGTAAACTGGGTGGGACGGAGAAACTGGGAAATGGAAAACGGGGTCTGCTTGCAATAAGTTCTAATTTCTTGTTACCAGGCACTTGTAACTCGTCACTTTTTCATTACTTTTGCACCCAAAATAAGCCCCCACATGGCAGGTCAATTAAAAGAAGTAAGGAATAGGATCAAATCTGTACAATCCACCCAACAGATCACCAAAGCAATGAAAATGGTGAGTGCGGCGAAATTGCGCCGTGCCCAGGATGCGATCATTCAAATGCGTCCTTATGCCCAAAAATTGCAGGAGATGCTCAGTAATATTGTGAGCAGTCTTGAAGGCGGAGCAAATATCTCTCTGGCGGAAGAGAGGCATGTACAGAAGGTGTTGTTTATTGTTGTAACAAGTGATAGAGGATTGTGCGGTGCCTATAATGCAAATATTCAAAAGCTTGCCCTGTCTACTATCCAGGAAAAATATGCAACTCAACAAGAGGCGGGAAACGTTTCAATATGGGCTATTGGCAAGAAAGGAGCTGAATTTTTTCAAAAGAAAGGTTTTAATGTAAATACCGACTATCGTGACACATTCATGCAGCTTTCATTCAACAAAGTACAAGAATGTGCACAGGCTGCAATGAAGGCTTTCCAAAACAAGGAGTTTGATGCTGTTGAAGTGGTGTACAGTGAATTTAGGAATGCAGCAACCCAGCGTTTCAGTGTTGAACAGTTTCTACCGATTGAAAAATCAAAACCAGTTGCTGGCAACAATACCAAGGCGGATTTTATATTCGAGCCTAAAAAAGATCAATTGATTGCTGAACTTATGCCTAAAATCCTCAATACTCAATTGTATAAGGCTGTTTTGGATTGCAATGCTTCTGAACATGGTGCCAGGATGACGGCCATGGACAAAGCTTCCGATAATGCCAACGAAATGCTCAAAACACTCAAGATCTCTTACAACCGTGCAAGGCAAGCCGCCATTACCACGGAACTTACAGAGATTGTAAGTGGTGCAGCTGCATTGCAAGGTTGATAAATCGGGATTTTCCTTTATTTTTATCTCCCTTAAACAAATCAACGGGCTAAACCTGCATATAAATCAATGGAAATTTCAAACCTGATTACCCACGTCGAAGCGCTGATTTTTGCCAGCGAAAAGCCACTCACTTCTTTGGAGATTGTGGAGCTTATCAATAATGCCTTTGGATTTCTGGATGATAAGGTGGTGATTGATCAAGTTGAAACATCCATAGAGGGAATCAGGGAAAAATACAGTGTGGAATTTTATCCTTTTGAATTGCGCGAAAGCGGAGGTGGATGGCAGTTCTTGACAAAAAAGGAATATCATCAAACCATTGCTCAATTGAATGGAGATAAATTTCTCAAGCGACTGTCGAATGCAGCCTTGGAGTCATTGGCCATTGTGGCATACAAGCAACCCATCACAAAATCTGAAATTGAAGCCATCCGTGGTGTAAACTCCGATTATAGCATTCAGAAATTACTCGAAAAGGAGTTGGTTGTGATTACCGGAAGGAATGAAAATATGGTTGGCAAGCCATTGGTATATGGTACGTCCAAGCATTTCATGGATTATTTCGGCATCAACTCTGCCGATGAACTGCCTAGGATCAATGAAGTTCTCGCTGAACAAATGGTTGAGCCTACGTTGGTGAATGCGGACCATTTTGATATAGAGGCACAAGAGGGTGGAAAGGTGGAATAGTGGAATGTGGAAGAGTTTCTTTTTTCCACTATTCCACTATTCCACTATTCCACCTTTCCACTATTCCACTAAAAAATGACACCTACACTCTCCCATACAACATTACTAGAAGCAGCTGATCAATTCGGTACCCCTTTGTATGTCTATGATGATGCGCGTATCAGGCATCAATATGGTGTGTTGAAGCAAAGTTTCCATGGGTTTGATAATCGTATTTTTTATGCATGCAAGGCATTGACGAATGTTAATATACTTCGCATCATTCGTGAAGAGGGTGGAGGAGTCGATTGTGTAAGTATCAATGAAGTGAAATTGGCTCTCACAGCGGGTTTTAGCCCCGATCAAATTATTTTTACCCCGAACAGTGTTGCCATTGATGAATATTTAGAAGCTACGGAATTACAGCTTCATATCAACATAGATAACCTCTCCATGCTGGAAGCTTTTGGAAAACATTTTGGCAACAGCTATCCTGTAAAAGTGCG
>CANFHO010000118.1 GCA_947447005.1 Chitinophagaceae bacterium | reverse complement strand
TATTTACCTAAGTTGAAATATCCGGTAGAAGCTAATGTGAAGGGCATTCTGAAGGAGAAAGATTGGAATACCATGAAGATCAAGGTGACGGGTAAAACGTATACTGTTTGGTTGAATGGAGTAGAAGTGATGACCTATACTTCTTCATATATTCCTGAAAAAGGTCCTATTGGAATTCAACTTCATCCGGGCAATGTGATGTCGATTCAATACAAGCACATCAAATTGGCAGAGTTATAGGGTTAGGATTTTTTGATGAACAGTAATCTTGCCTGTACAATGGTTGATAGTGCCTGAATGCATCCCATCAAGATAAAGAGTACTTCAAACGAAATATAGTAAGTAATCAAACCACCAATTGCCACTGCAATGCCCGTGAGTAAGTGTGTATGTCCGTTTGCAATTCCCCAGAAAAAAGAATCCCCTGCTTCATCCAGTTCTGATGCAAAAATAGAATCCCACACAGGTGTGCTGATGGATTCAGCAAAGGCAAATCCAACTTGTAGTAAAAAAAGATGTGTACTGTTATGTACCAACAGATAACCAAAGGTAAGCACGGTATTCAGGGCATAACCCAATACCATGGCTTTTTCACGATGGGGTGAGTTGCGTAAAATTTTTCCGAAGAGTATATATAAGATTCCTGAGAGTACAAGGTAAAGCGACCATGCCCAGGTGATGTCGAGCAAATCTCCTCCCACTTTTTCAGCAAATATTGCGAAAAGGGGTCCCATCAATCCTTCTCCGAAGAACCAGAGGCTGGAAGCGATAAGTAGTATTTTTTGTACCTGGGAGAGTTTCATTGTTCAAACAATCTTGAGAAGTGGTTTTCCAGATGTGCGCGCATACCATTTCTGAATTGCTCTGGTGTTCCGTGTTCAAGAATATCTATCAGTTCGTTGTGTGAAATAAAGGTTTTCAGCATGGCTGTTTTTTTGAGCAGTCCACTGTTATGTACATAATCAAAAACGGGAAGAAGCATTTTTTGAAACTTCTTCAACGTTTCGTTACCTGTAATTTCATACAATCGTCCGTGAAAAGCAATTTCGTGATCGATGTTGAAGATATGGTATTGCGTTCCGCTGGGTTCGTTTCCAACGATATTTCGAAGATCTGCGATATCTTCTTTGGTTATTCTGTAGAATAGCAAATCTGCCATACCTATTTCAAGAACCAAGCGTATTTCGAAAACTTCTTTGAGGGTATCCGGATCCAGGATATGCGGGTTCATGCTCTTGCTAAGGATTCCAAACAGGTCTGGGCTTGTAATCACAGAGCCTTTTTTCTTTTTGGTATCAATCAAGCCCATCATTCTCAATCGAAGGATAGCTTCTCTAACAACTGTTCTGCTTACGCCAAGCATGGTGCATAGCTCAATTTCTTTCGGAATAGCATCGCCTACACGGAGTTGTTGTTTTTGCAGGAGTTCAACCAAATTGTGTTCAACCTTGTCGACCAAGGTTTTTTGTTCTATGCTCTCAATGAATACCTGTTTCTTTTGGTTCATATGTATTACATATTAACGGGAGCTAATATAACGAATTTTGAATAAATTTTATAAAATATTGATATACATTACATTATAAAATTCTTTTTAAATATTTTGGAGAAAGATATTATATTTTATAATTTTATTATGTATTACATAATACAATTAAGAAAATTTAAACAGAAATTATGAGTTCAAAATTGATTTGCCTGCGATCATGTTTGCTAGTGATCCTTGTGGCTTTCATGGCCAATTCATCCATTGCTCAAAAGAAAATTACTGGTAAGGTTACTGCACAGGAAGATGGCAGACCCTTGTCTGACGTAAGTGTACAGGTGAAGGGTAAAAACATTGCCACCAAAACATCTGACCTTGGAACGTTCACCATCATGGCAGACGACAAGGATGTGTTGGTTTTCACTTCGGTTGGTTTTATAACGAAGGAAACCGCATCCATGGGCAAATCACCTATGGAAATCAGCTTGGTTGGGTACTCACAAAATATGAGTGAAGTGATAGTGGTGGGATATGGTACTCAGAAGAAAAAGGAGTTCTCTGGTGCAGCCACCACCTTGAATCCATTGGCAACAAAATTCACACCAAGTTCAAATGTGGGAACAGCATTGCAGGGCTCTGTGCCGGGTTTATTGGTTCAACAAACCACAGGTGCTCCCGGTAGTACACCTATCATCACTTTCAGAGGAGGTACTGGTTTTGATGGATCGGGTACACCATTGGTGATTTTGGATGGAGTTTTTGTTCCTTCCTTATATGGAATCAATGTAAATGATGTGGAATCCATTGATGTGTTGAAAGACGCTGCTTCTACCGCCATTTATGGTGCAAGGGCTGCCAATGGTGTAATCATCGTTTCAACCAAAAAAGGTAAGAAAGGAAGGACTCAGGTGGAGTATACGTACAAGCATACCAGCAATACCATGAGGAAAATTGGTGATCAATATCTTACTGGTGAGGAATATCTGAAGATGAACAGGTTGGGAATCAGGGCGAGATACTTATTGGATTCTCTGGACGGTAATGTGACCAATATGAATGCTGATAAGGGTCAATTGAACAGCAACTGGGGATGGGCATTTGGCTCAACATTTGGGAATCCAGCAGCAGGACTTTATACAACTCAGAAAGTAGGAAGTACGAACAGACAATTTTTAACGAACCCAGCCTGGAGAGTATTCATTGATGCAAATCCATTTTTCCCAGGACAAATGGATACAATTCTGTATAAGGATATCAGTGCAATCATGCGTGAAAATATGATTATCCAGAATCTACCTACGGTGGAACACGGAGTGAATTTCTCAGGTGCCAATGATCAGGGTGCCTTTTCACTCAGTTTAAATTCAATGAAAGACAATGGCACAATCATTGGATCGAATTTGAAGCGATTATCCATGAATTTCAATGGAGGGTTGAATGTAGGTGATAAATTAAAGCTGAAATTGAATACATCAGCTTATGCAGTGAACCAAACAGTACCATATACAGATCCGGGAACAGGTGCATCTACATCACAAGGAACTGGCGGACTTTTGCAAAGATTTTTAGGAGTGGCGCCAACCGTTCGTTATTATAATGATACATCAGGTGTAATGTTGCCTGGCCCGAATGATGTAACATTGGGTAACCCTGATTATTGGAGTACCCTGTATATCAATAATTCCAATGAGCAACGTTTTACAGGAAGTTTGAATGCTGAATACAATATTTTTCCCAATTTGAAATTCATTGCATCTGGTTCAGGATTCATGAGATATGGCAATAGTAATAATTTTACAAAATCATATATCACCGGAAATGGTGGTGCAACAAATACCACCAGGGCTGCATCGTTTAGCAATTATAATGACATTCAATATTCATACAATGGATTCCTGCAATATGATAAGTCGCTCAACAAGCATAAATTGACAGCGATGGTAGGTGGTGAATTCACCGACTATAAGAGATATGTATTTTCTGGTAGTGGTCAGGGTGCACCAACCGATCTAGTACCTTGGTTGGTAGCGTCGCAAACACCTACCATCTTGAATGGTAGCCTTGCTTACCCTGGAAGTGCATCTTCTGATTTTGTATACTGGGAAAGAATTTCATCTGCTATCGGCAGGTTCAATTATTCTTACAGCAATAAATATTATCTGACAGGCATTCTTCGTTTGGATGGATCCAGTCGATTGAGCAATAAAAATTTCTATGGATATTTTCCTGGTATTTCAGCGGGCTGGAATATTCACAACGAGAAATTCTATCAAAACCTGAAAATAGACAACATTATCAGCACACTCAGACCACGATTGAGTTATGGTGAAAATGGTAACCTTTTCAACTTTGGTTCAAGTTATTTTCCAACAGCACAGGTGTATTCCAATGCTGGTGTGTATAACGGACTTGGAGGAACGTATGCACCATCATATATCAATCCGAATGTACGATGGGAAAGGACCAACTCTTCCAACTTTGGATTGGATCTTGGATTGTTTAACAATACCATCAACATAGCCGCAGATTATTTTGTAAGAAATGTATTTGACAAGCTCGCAACCTTGCCGATTTCTGCACAAACAGGTTTTACAGGATACACTACCAACTTGTCTCAATTGCAGAACAAAGGACTTGAATTGACAGTAGATGCAAAAATCATTAAGCCTAAAAAATTGGATGATTTGAGTTTGGATGCAGGATTCACTTTTTATACGGTAAAGAATTATGCCATCAAGCTTCCATACAATGGTTTGCCCGGCAATAGACAAAGTACAACCCAGGTATGGGATCCAAAGAATCCAGGTCAGTTGATGCAGGCCGGTGGATTGGTAGAAGGAAGGCGTGTTGGCTTGGATGAGATCTGGGCTCCAAAGTGGGCGGGTATCTATACTTCACAAACTACTCTGACCACAGATGCCAATGTATACAATGCGTTCCTTCCAACTGGAAATAAAAAAGTAAAGCAATTGGGTGATGCACAGTGGTATCAGGTCAATAAAAATGATACCATCGATTCAAGACAATTTGTATATGTAGGTAGAATCACACCTGTGGCATCCGGCAACTTTTTTGTGAACGCAGGTTTTAAAGGATTCCATTTATATGGTGCATTTGATTATGCCTATGGATTTGTGATTTTAAATAATGAAAAACTGAGAGGATTGAGTCAGGTGCAGGGTTCACAAAGTGGTACCAAAGACATTTTGAATACATGGACACCAAACAATCCGAATGCAACTTTACCCATATTTTATTGGGCCAATCAGGGAAGAAACTTTGCAACGGATGCATCTGGAAACAACCCTCCAGCCAATATGTGGGAGAAAGGTGATTATATGATGATGAGAGAATTAACGCTGAGTTATTCGTTTACACAACATTTGATGAATACGGTGTTTAAAAACAAAATATCGAAAATCAATTTGTATGTGACGGGTTCCAATCTTGCTTACTTCACCAGGTACAGTGGAATATTACCTGAAACGGGTGGATTTGATAATGGACGTTATCCATTGCCAAGGAGAGTAACATTGGGTGCGCAGTTTACATTCTAATAATTCAGATGATTAACAATATTAAAATCTTCAAGATGAGACATATGAAATTCATTTATCAATCTATATTATGCCTGTCGCTTGTTTACATGCTGGCATCTTGTAAAAAAGAATTGACGGCTGTTGTTCCGCAAGATGCAATCAGTAAGCAATTGGCATTGACAGATGCCAACGCAACACAAACCTTGTATGTAGGTGTATACGCTAGATTCAGGGGATACAATTCCACCTTTTTCAACTTGGGTGAGATGAGGTCTGATATTTGGACAGATGGTTTGTTTACAGAATCTGCAGATCCAACTTCTCAACAATTGTATACGCACAATATCAGTGCCTTGAATGTACCTTATTCCAACTGGGCAAGTTTCTATAATCTCATTTATCAAATCAATAATGTGATTGACGTATTGCCTAAAAGTCCGGTGCCACAGGCAACACAAAGCAAATGGTTGGCAGAGATGTATGGACTGCGTGCGTATGTTTATTTTACCATGTTGAAGACATGGGGAGACGTGCCACTTACCACTGAACCTGTGAATACCATCAACAACTCAGCGGAAACATATAAGGCAAGAAGTTCATCGGACTCCGTTTTGTTGCTCATCAAAAGTGATATCGAAAAGTCGTTACAACTTTTTGCAGGTAACAATTCATTTGCTGCGGGCAACAGGGTGTATTGGAACAGGGTATCATCGTTGATCTTGAAAGGAGATGTTTATCTCTGGTCTGGTACCAATATGACAGGTGGAAATGCAGATTTGAATGTCGCTTTGTCAGCCTTGCAGGAAGTGAAAAATCTCGAAAGTGCTACATTGAAATTGAACGCAACATATTATGACAATTTTGATCCTGCTAAAAAAAGCAATAATCCGGAGCTTATTTTTGCTTTGAGCTATGAACCCGGACAAGCATCGCAGTCGAACTTCAGCATCTTTACCGTAAACAGTGTTCAATCTTCATCGTATGCCTTTCAACAGGCAGCCACTCCAACCGTATCCAATGTTTATCCTTATGTGAATGGAGCTAGCAGGGTTGGTATGAATCAAACCATGATCACCAGGTTGACATCAGGTGCGGCCGACCAACGTATTGCAGGAAGTATCAAGGTAATGTATTCAACTACAGCTCCATTTGCCACACGTGCTGTGTTCTTGTATAAATATGTTGGTACGGTTTCAGGAACCAGTCAGGTTTATAATACAGATTATCCAATCTACAGGTATGCAGATGTGCTGCTTTTGCTTGCAGAAGCGAAGGCTAAGTTGGGCCAGGATCCAAGTGCAGAGATCAATCAGATTCGTGCCAGGGCTTATGGATCCGGATATACACCTTATGTGAACAGCACCGTAACAGATAACATGAATGCAATTCTGGAAGAAGGTCTGAGGGAATTTATTGGCGAAGGAAAAAGATGGTGGTCGCTTAGAAGAGCTGGTAATTCCTATGTGTATGCCAATATCAAGCCATCTTACTTTTCACCAACTTCAACGGCAAAAATGTTGCTTCCGATTTCAACAACGATGCTCAACAATGATCCATTGTTGAGACAGACCCTTGGATATTGATGATCTCGTCAATTGGTCCTGTTGGTATAGAAAATATTTCATATACTTACAGGATCAATTGAATTATGATATGATTCCAATATCAACTTTCAATGTTAATATTGGATACACTTCAAAATAATGTTATGGAAATGTTGAGAGGATTAGTTGCTGCCCCGTTTACTCCTATGCATGATAATGGCGATGTGAACATTACACAGATCAAGCCATATTATCAAATGCTGAAACGCAATGGTGTTATTGGTGCATTTATATGTGGTTCCACAGGAGAGGGGGTATCTCTTACAGTGGAAGAAAAAAAGAGCATCGCAAAAGAATGGGTAACATGTGCAGAAGACAATCCAGATTTCAAGATTATCTTGTTGTTGAGTGGAAATAGCATCAGGGAAAATAAAAACCTTGCTATCTATGCAGCAGAGATTGGGGTTGATGCAGTTTCTTTTGCAGCTCCAAGTTATTTCAAACCAGGAAGTATACAAATGTTGGCCGACTGTTGTGCTGAGCTAGCTGCAGCTGTACCTTCTCTTCCTTTTTATTATTATCATATTCCAGTGCTTACAGGTGTTCATTTTCAGATGATCGACCTGTTGAAAGCGGTGGATGGACGTATTGAAAATTTTGCAGGGATAAAATACACGCACGAAGATTTCATGGATTATTTGTCGTGTCTTCGCTACAAGAATGGTGCCTATGATATGTTGTGGGGAAGGGATGAAAATATGTTGTCTGCATGGGTGTTAGGTGCCAAAGGCGCTGTAGGAAGCACTTATAATTATGCAGCTCCTTTATATCATCAATTAATCAAAGCATACGAGGAGAATAATCTGGAGGAAGCGCGAAAATGGCAACAACAATCCATCGACATGATCAGACTCTTGTCGAAGTATGGCGGAATATCTGTTGGAAAGGCTTTCATGAAATCGATTGGATTGGATTGTGGCAAGTTCAGAATGCCAATTGGAAATATGACAGATACCAATTTTGAATTGTTCAAGAATGACCTTGAGCAAATCCGTTTTGAAGAATACTGTTCAAAATAAATTGAGCAGTATGCTATATCATGTTGATTCGGACATACATACATATCATCATTAC
>CANFHO010000117.1 GCA_947447005.1 Chitinophagaceae bacterium | reverse complement strand
GTGGCATTTTGATTATGGCATTGTTTGTAAGCTTGATTTTGCTGATTATTTTTCGTGATAAACTTAACTTTTGGTATGCGCTATACATCTGCTCAATCATCAATATGCTATTGGTATATGATGGAGCAGACTTTCAATGGTTCTATCCCAACTGGCCCTCGTATGTAAACATATCGCGCTTTATTGCAAGCTCCATCACGGTCAGTTTATTGATGTATGTAATGCAATTATTCTGCAATCAGCAGCCTTCCAACAGTCGGTTCTATTACCCAGTAACTATATTTCGACTTACATTACTCTTGATGGTACCATATACATTTATAGTGTATCAATATTTCCCAAATCAAACTACCAAGACAATTCATTTTTATCTGTTTTTGATGGGACAGACATTGGGTATCATTCTCGTAATCATTTCCACCTTTGAAAAAATGAGGCAACTCTACAAGCCAGCATATTTCTATTTCTCTGCAGTGATGCTACTCTTGTACTCCGGCGTCAATGCCATTCTACTGGAGCTTGGTGTGATCAATCGAAGTGCTCAAACACCCAATTTATTGCAATGGAGTTTTGTTGTGGAGGTAATACTTATTTCAGGTGGTATTTTATATAAGTATCAATTGGTCAAAAAGGAAAATGACCATCTGAGCAATGAGTTGACTGACTTGAAATTGAGTAGTATGAAACAGATGCTTTCCATTCAGCAGGAAGAGCAACAACGTATTGCAGAGGATTTGCATGATATTTTTGGCGGACAACTCGCAGCGGCAAAATTCAAACTTACTGCCATGTCTGCACCTGATGATAAAAAAGAAGAAATCATCAGAATTTTAGATGATTTATCAGCTAGTAGCCGAACCATTGCTCATAATCTATTACCAGCAGCGCTGAATGAAACAGACTTGTCAACCGTTATTCGATCTTATTTGACCCAAATCAACAAAGAATATAAAATACATTTCGAATTTATACAAGTGGGAGTACCTCCAACCTTCACCCAAACAATTGAATTATCAGTGTATAAAATCATCATAGAAATCATCACAAATACCATACGACATGCCCAGGCTACACAAGGCATGATCCAATTATCATATAGTTCAGACCAATTGGAAATCATTGCCGAAGACAATGGAGTAGGCATTACACATGAATCCAAGGAAGGAATGGGACTCAGGAATATACGTAAAAGAGTCAAGTTACTTTCCGGAAACATCCATCTGGATACACGACCAGGGAATACAACGTTTATTATTCAAATTCCATTATTATAGTATCTATGCCCATTCACATTATACTTGCAGATGATCATCGCTTGTTCACAGAGGGATTGTCGGCTCTGTTTGAAAATGACACGGATGTACAGATTTCTGAAGTATACTCACATGGGCGAGAGCTGCTTCAAAAAATCGGAATGATCCAAGCAGACATACTGTTGTTAGATATAAAAATGCCTGAATTGAATGGAATTCAAATCCTAAAAGAAATCAAAAAAAGAGATATTTCACTTCCAGTGATTATGTTATCGACGTATTCAGATGTAAGCACTGTTATTGAGTGTAAAAATCTGGGAGCAAGTGGGTACATGCTAAAAAATACAGGAAAAGCAGAATTTAAAACGGCACTCATGCAGGTTATGCATGGAAAGACCGTATTCCCTAGCTTGGAAAACTCACATCAAACACAATTGGATACATTTCACTATGCCAAAGAGAATTTCAAGATAACCAAACGAGAATGGGAAATCATTCAACTAATCAAGTTGAAATATACGAATCAAAAAATCAGTGAAAAGCTCTCCCTAAGTATATATACAGTTGAAACGCATCGAAAAAATATCATGCAGAAGTTGAATATAAAAACCCCAATCAACTTATTTCATTTCATTCATGAAAATGAATGGTAACATAGAAGAGAATATCACATTTGCGAAGTCAACCTTATTTGCTACTTACACCAATGCCAAACCCAAACATGGCTGCAACCAAAGCCAGATGAATGATCAATACTGCCTTTTGCCATGTGGGCCTATCATTCCATTTTTGATCCTTGTTGAATGGGTCAAATGCAAGTGCAATACCCAAGGATGCAGCAGACTGCATGTAATCTTTGGTGAACAAGGCCTGGTATATTCCCAAAAGCAGAAATCCAATGTAGAGGTACTTATTAAAAGGAGTTTTCATACCTGTCTTTTAGACTTTACCTTATCAAAAAAGAAAAAATTATTTGCTATTCCAGCCTTCTACAATTCCCGATTTAATTTCCGTGTAATTTGAAAGAAGAAAAATTACTAAACCGATCACTAAAATAATTTTCCAGTTGTTTTTTACCAGTGTTTTTAAGTCGCTGATCAATTGATTCATATCTGTGATTTTAATGGTTAAACTAAACTCATATGGTTTGGTTTCAGATTTTTTGACAAACTCTGTTAGATCCGTTTCAAGCGCTTCGCCGATAACTTTCACGGAATAAAGACTTGGTTTGACCTCGTTGTTCTCGATCCGTTGGATAGTCCTGAGGGTCAACCCCGTTTTCTCAGAAAGCTCTTTTTGAGAAAAATTCAAACTCGTTCGAAGCTCTTTTAATCTTTCGCCAAATTCCATGTGCAAATATGATATGAATAATTCAAAAAATAGCGTGACATTTGGGCGTCATTTATGCGGCATCTGGCTGACGTATAGGTAAAATTATAAAAATAAGAGATCACTTATATATCCACATTGTATTGAGGAGTATATATAAACATTATACTATTTCCTTTTGAGTGCTTTAAATTGATCAAGGTCTAAGTACATAATACCCCAAACATATCCATCTACATCTTCAATACTTCTCAGGTACATAAAACCTTCTTGTAAAGCTGGAACAGTTTCTTTACCTCCAAATTTTACCCCATGTTCAATCATGTCATTTACACGCTGAATACTTTCTACAGGCAATGTATGTGATATGGACTGATATTTTTGTGTATCAGTGAACGGTTTATTAATATATGATCCGAAGAATTGTTTTGATTGCAACATGAGATATATGACGTCAGACCATATCATGCATTTTTGATGCTCATCCGTAAATAAAGGATTTATGGTAAAACCCAAGGCAAGAAAAAACTGCACGGATTTTTCCAGGTCATTCACGGGTATATTTATAAAAATCTGTTTCATAAACTGTTGCTCTTTTTAAAATGAAAATTTTCATAAATATGATTCCCAAGTAATAAAAAATATCATACTCGACAGGATGATTATTAAACCAATGTTTGATTCGAATAGTCAGTTCAGTATGAATCTTATTCAAAGAAGGATTCATTTTTTATTCGTCATAATGGAATCGGCATTTGGCGATCTGTATCTCATCTTCAACAACCCTGTAAATCAATCTGTGTTCTTCATCAATTCGTCTTGACCAGAAACCAGCATAATTAAATCGTAGAGGTTCTAGTTTTCCAATTCCCTCATAGGGGTTCCGGGAGATGTCTTTCAACAACTCATTGATGCGCTTCAATTTTTGTTTATCGTTCTTTTGCCAAAAGAGATAATCATCCCATGATAATTCTGTGAAAACAAATTTCATTACTCAGCCAATTTCTTGATGAGTTTTTTACCTGACTTCAATTCTACAACAGAAGCATCCAGTCGTTGCTGATTGATGCGGGAAGACAATTCATGCTGCGTGCTTTTGAGTGAATTGTATTCTTCCAGAGACATGATAACCACACCTGTATCTTTCCCACGGTTGATGATGAGTGTTTCAAAACTCTGAGTAACCTTATCCAGGTAGCTTTTAATGTCTTTTCTGAAGTCTGATAGTGTTGTAGTCAACATAGCATGTACATATAATTGTACAAATATATGTACATTTTTCAAATTTACGGCTAACTCTAAAATTCAAGATACACATCAAACCGAAGGAAGCCAATGAAATTAACAACCCCCATTGTGTGGTATAAATTTATACAGCACGTTACCATCGCGTTCGATATAGTGGCCCGTTACAATTGGATATGCATATTTGGGGGCCTTCGTTAAACTACGGCTCCGTATAATTATTTTGTCGTTCACTTTCAGGCTACGTAATTGCTCAAAATCATGGTTTGATTCAAGTCCAAACGCAAGGATATAATCTTCACCTTTGATATTTATCATTACCCCGAAACCCAATCTCGATCCTGGCGGAAGCGAAAGAGAAGTTACAACTCCTTCCATATCGGAATAATTTCTAATCGACTTACTTATTTTAACTGCACCGTTATGCACTTTTATACCTGAAGGAGATGCTTCCCATTTTTTAAACATGATACCCGCGGGTGTAGCCTCCCATTGTTTCCTTCCATCTATTCTTTCAGCAGCTGTAAGTGGCTTTGGGATTGGCTTTATAGAAGTATCACTTTTGATGTCGCGATTCGCATATACAAGTCCGGATATAACAACCATCAGTGCTATCAGCGTGTAGATGAATTTTTTCAAAATGTATTTATTTAATTAATACCCTAAGTAATTTTTCTTCTAAAAGTGCTAACACAAAAATACTTTATTATTCTATATTATAGCCGAAAAGAAAAAGATCAAATGTTATAGTAGTCCAACTTCTCATTGAAACTCAACTAAAATATAGTGAGTATGTCAGTATAAATCAATAGGCTAGATGCTTGAGTGCTTAAAAATCGTTTGAAGTCATTTGCTAAATGAATAATCCTCTTTTTGTACCCTTGATATTAATTCAGTATCAATTAAATCTAAAGTCAATACCATATCCTTTACGGTTTCTTTATATTTCTTAAAATGTGTTGTGAGGATATGAGATTGATATGCTTCAAGACTTGCATAAACTTCTAATATTGTTATTGATGTTGAATCTTTTTTGTCTGCAACAACAGTATAAGACAAAACACCTGGTTCTAATTTAATTGCCGTATTCATCTGTTCTCTTAATGCAGATTTATATTGTCCTAATTGATTTACATCAACTTTAATTTTTGCAATCCTGTACATTTTATTTACACTTTGTGCAATCGAATTAAAACTTACTACATTAAATATAGACAAACAAAGGGCGACTAGAATGATTCGATTCATGTTGAAGAATTAATGTGACTCTATAAAAGTATAACGTTTAAATTATTAATGCATCACTTTTCTGTGAAACATTTACTTATTAAAAATCCAGCAACAGAGAACTGCATTAGTATATAACAATTAAAATACAATTTGATTATTTTAGGCATCAAGATAAAAGTAATCCTTTGATGATGGAAGTTTTTTGATGATGGCTCTATCTGAAATACTGAAGCAGAACAATACATATTCCCAAAATAATTTCAAACATCATGATACGGTCGGTTTTTTTCCCAGCGGAGCCTACTTTTATTCTGGAGTATAATCTACCAAAACCAGAAAAAATAACGACAAGCCCTATGCAATAAATCAAATCACTTATTTGATGGATGTTACATACTACCCAAGTTAATAAAAAACCAAGGCTAAAATATATTCCACTTAAAAATCGAAATATATTATCTAAATATGTTGGGACTGTAATGTTATCAGGCAAGAAGGACCCAACACCTTTTCTTATTAAATTCATTCCCCCGAATAAACATATTAGTGCAACCAATCCTAATAAAATCTGCAATGCTAAGTCCATGTTGAATTATTTTAAGACCTAAATTTAAATAAAGAAAATTCTAAAGAGTCAACTGCTCGAACTCACTGATTGAGAAATAAAAACCTATACCGATTACTAGAATGGATTTTCTAGTTTGGCTTCCATTACTGGATACCCTTGCAACAATGAATGTAGAATTATTTCAAATTTTTTTTGATCTTATAGATCTGTTCTCTCATTTCATCCAAAGAACCGATCAAAATATAATATTCATATTCGTATATAGAATTTTTATACAGGATCTCATCTTTGATTGGTGCTATATAAGAGGTGGATGTACTTGTCGCTTCTTTACCTGGTTCACCAGCCATTCCAGCCAAAAACATGGTGCATTGTGGATTGTAAACAAGCATACCTAGATTCGCATCATCAACAAATGCCATCCAATTTTCTGACACCTCCTTGTATCTGCCCCAAAATCCACTGGCAAGATTCTTTACTTCCAACTTTTTGTACGGAGCATTTGTAAACGGTGCATTCCCTTCATATGTATAAAGATTTTTCAAAGCAGAGATTGGATAAACGGCCGGCAGTTCCTGGTTGCGGATTAGACTGTCGCCATAGATCTCATCTGTACGGTGACACGTGAGTCGATTTCTGATGGTCAATATATTCCCTCTTAAAAAACTCCACTGTTCGATTTCCGCTTCGGCAGGGCGGTTATTCATATCCCATTGCATGGGAATACACTTTACATACAAGGTATCTTTTGATTGTTTGTAATCGAGAATTTTAGCGCGATTGCGAAAAGCATCGCCTACCTGAATCGGGTTCCATGCCCAAGGCGACCAACTAGGAGATTGACCTTCTGCTTTGCGATCAAGGCTTTTACCCGCGTAATAGGATTGTTGTATATAACGACCTTCATCAGCAATATTCACAAAACTGCGTTGAGATCCTGAAATGGAAATCCAGGAAATAGCACCGCCTCTGGTAAGATCAAATTTTACTATCAGCTTCCCATTGTCTGCAATCAGCTCTTTGGGTATTGAATTGTTTTTCTGTTTATCAGTTTGTCCAAAACAAACTGTAAAACTGAGCAATGCGAATAGAATGAAAATGCTTCTCATAAATTTTTTATATGAAGTAAAAATAATTGATTGCAGCTTATACGTATCACGGTATCAATATTTAAACTTTTACTATTCTCCTCTTGTTTTCCTCGAAAGATGCAATTGTAACCCTTTTATCATTATCACTCCATTTACCGACGAAAGATGTAACTATTAAGCGAAGAATGAGCATATAGCAATTAGGAAATTAGTTATGTGCTCTGTTCAGAATATATTCGTTTCTTTTTATCCATTTATCAGTTCCTTCAAATTTCACATCTTTAGTTATGGAATAGGTATTAAAATTTAAAATGTAAGTGTGCCTCAAATTAGCCTTTCTATGATTATTGCCATCTTCACCTAATATTTCAGTAACTAATGTAAACCCGCCATCCTCAGTTATCTTAAACTCAACAATTTTGTCTTTGCCAAATAACTTGTCAGCTATGTAGGTAGTATCCTTTGAATTTGCATGTGGTTCATTTGGGTATTCATATCCCATTATATAACCACTCTTATTTTCAGTTAAACTTATCTTGATGTTCGCTGACATTGTGTAAGGTTTACCAGATGTATAATCCAAGTAAGTTAAATTCCCTTTCCAATTACCCACCGAATTTGATAAATCCTTAATTTGAAATGATTGGGCACTTGAGGAAATGCAAAAAAGAATAAATAAAGTTGCAACCATTAATTTTTTCATAAAACAAATTTAACCAAAAGATGCAACTACCCTAACCCATTGATAGACAAAAAACCCATTCGCCGCGGCGAATGGCTTGTCCAATTTGGCTCCCCTTACAGACGAAAGATGCAACTATAATGCGATGATTGAGTATGTGACTATTAGGAAATTAGAGGGTTGAACTTTGTATCAAATTTCAGGAAGTTGGCATTCATACTTAGTTTATCTACTTTTATGAAAATGAAAAAAGCTATTATCATAGGAGCAACAAGTGGAATCGGCAAATCATTGGCTGAGTTACTTTTGCGTCAAGGGTATGAAGTGGGAGTAACCGGTAGACGTGAGGAATTATTTCAATCCATAAAGACCCAAGAGAACAGTCTAATTGTCTTTAAGAAAATAGATGTTCAGGATTTGTCAACTTTAGAGCCAGTCTGTAATGAATTGGTGAGTCAAATGGGAGGCTTGGATTTATTGATTATTTCAGCAGGAATCGGCGAGGAGAATAAAAATTTAATTTTTGATATTGAGAATAGTGTAATCAAAACGAATATTCAGGGAT
>CANFHO010000116.1 GCA_947447005.1 Chitinophagaceae bacterium | reverse complement strand
TTGGTTTTTCGGACTGCTACAAACGAAAAGAAATCTTTGACTTCTATCAATCCAATATCTTCTTTTTTCAAGCGACCCTTGTTTGTAAGAAAACCTACAATATCAATTTTGTTAACCTTGTTTTTCTTGCCAGCACTCACATAGAAAGTTGTCCAGTTGGGTTTTTCTGGCAAAGAGGCTTTGTCAGACAATTCAATTTCTATAGGTTCTGGCTGAATGTATGCTGGAATTGTTTCGTGCGGAGCAAGCAATAAAATAGCTGTTCCACTTGCTTCCATTCTTGCAGTACGTCCGTTGCGATGAATGAAAGATTCCTGGCTAGTGGGCAACTGAAAATGTATAATGTAACGGATGTTTGGAATGTCTAATCCACGAGCTGCAAGGTCAGTTGTTACCAACAGATTTGAACTGCCATTTCTAAATTTACACAGTGCAATGTCGCGCTCATCCTGCTCCATGGCTCCATGATAAAATACATTCACAATTCCCTTCTCTTTTAGAAACTGACTGACTTGCTCAACAAATTCCCTTTGGTTACAAAATACGATGGTTGAGCGATTACCCAATGTACAAATGAGGTTGAATAGGGTTTTTGTTTTGTCTGCATCAGCACTCCTCACCATTTGAACAGCCAATGCTTCGGATTTCTTCCCTGTCAAAAAATTTATTTCAATTGGATTTTTCAATCCAACAAATGCTGGTATTTCTACTGCCTCTGTTGCAGAAGTTAGTATGCGTTTCTTAAGTGCAGGAAGGGATTTAATGATGAATGACATTTCGGCTTCAAAACCCTCTTCAAGTGATTTATCAAATTCATCCAACACCAGGGTTTCGATATGAGTTGTAACGATATTGCCTCTGCGGATATGGTCTGCTATTCTGCCCGGGGTTCCAACAATCAGCGATGGAGCCTGCTTTAGATTATTTTCCTCTGTTTCCCTTAAATGACCACCATAACAACAAGTAATTTTGAAGCCAGTCCCCATGTTCTTGAACACTTGTTCAATCTGTAAAGCAAGCTCACGAGAGGATACTACGATTAAAGCCTGACAAACAGGTTTGGTTTTGTTCAACAATTGCGCAACAGGAAGCAAAAAAGCCAAGGTCTTTCCTGAGCCGGTATCTGCCAACAATACAACAGCATCATTTGATGCATTTGCCTCTAATGAAGCCTGTTGCATTGCATTCAAGGCTTTGATTTTTAAATTGAGAAGCGCATCTGAAATGGAAAAAGAGGTTGATTGCATCGCATAAAAGTACATCAAACAAAATTACCATTGGTTGTGATTGTCTATTTCATCAATGCACATCCTTCAATGCAGCCATGGAAATGAAATGTTTGCTGATTTCAATATTGTCAATTGATATCAGAATAATCAATGCCACAAAAAACACAATACTGAAGAGCCAGACAGAATCGCGAATGGCACGTGCATTGCCCAGGTGCGAAAACGCAATGGCAAACTGAGTGAATAGACCCATGAGAAAAAGTATCAGAATCTTTTCAGGCAATATATGTTGTTTCAATAATTCATTTCGCTCAAACCAGGCATTCCTGAGTTCATCTGTTTTTGTTAGAATGGTTTGCTGAATCACAGGATGTCCTGCAAACATTTGACTGTCAGTTGCCAGCATGTAAAGCGGATGAAAAGTATTATTGGAAAGCAATTCATGATCAATTGCAATTTTTTCTTCAAAACCTTTGAATAAATTTTGATCTTCTATCTGAGTCAGTTTCATGATATACTTATCAATGGCAGCATGATAGGGAAGTGATGCTTTTGGGAGAGCTTCACTGATTCGTAAAATGCCTCGTAAGGCACTGGCTTGCTTAAGCATTTGTGAATTGATGTTGGAAATACGATTCCAAACCTCACCAAAAATCAAACTTGCAAACAATGCGAAGAGTAGGGCAACTGCCGCAAAATAAGAAGGTGAAACATTTCTTGCACTATACTCCTTCCCTGAATAATAAATTATGGAGCGTATCACCAGGTAGCCAGTAACAAGGGGGAGAATAGCCGCTGCTATATAAAACCAATGCATAAAATAAATTGAATGCAAAGGTAAGGCTCTATTCGTAGAATGAAATAGCTACATTTAATCATCAAATCATAAAACATGTTGGTATGAAGAAAATCTTGTTTCTATTTTTATTGGTTACAATATTTTCCTTCAATTTTCATACGAATCTCAATTATTCACTTCATCAACATCAACGTACTTCTAAGCGGCCTAACATAATCCTGATCATGAGCGATGATCAGGGGTGGGGACAAACAGGGTACAATCATCATCCAATATTAAAAACGCCCAACCTGGATGAAATGGCTGCACATGGTTTGAGATTGGATAGGTTTTATGCAGGCGCCCCGGTGTGTTCACCAACAAGGGCAAGTGTGTTGACAGGAAGATCGAATGATCGATCAGCTGTACTGTCTGTAGGATTTCCAATGTGTAGACAAGAGAAAACAATTCCTCAGGTGTTGAAAAATGTTGGATATCATACAGCTCATTTTGGAAAATGGCATTTGGATGGACTGAAAGGAGCCGGCGTTCCCATGCTGGCAACTGATAACAGAAATCCAGGTTACTTTGGTTTTGATGAATGGCTTTCCACATCAAACTATTTCGACATGAATCCTTTGTTAAGCAGAAAGGGAATTTTTGAAGAATTCAAAGGTGGTTCATCAGAAATTCTTGTTCATGAATCTTTGAAATACATTCAAACTGTGAAAGATGATGATCAACCATTTTTCATTGCTATCTGGTTTGGAAGTCCGCATGGTCCGTGGACCGCTTCAGAAGAAGATAAAAAATCTTTTTCCCAAATGGATAGCAGCGAGCAAAACCATTATGGTGAGCTCGTTGAAATGGATAGGAATATTGGTGTGTTGCGAAAGACACTTCGCAGCATGGGAATAGCTGATAATACCATGCTATGGTTCAACAGCGATAATGGTGGTTTGAAAAATTTTGGTCCGGAGACTGTTGGTGGACTTCGTGGATTTAAAGGTGATGTGTATGAAGGCGGTATCAGGGTGCCTTGCATCATTGAATGGCCTGCAGTCATTAAAAAGCCACGCGTAAGTGATTTTCCGGCAAGCACCATGGATATCTTTCCAACCATTGCAGATGTGGTAGGCATATCCAAATCAGAGATGATATCACCGTTGGACGGTATCAGCATTCGAACATTGTTTTCCAAGGATATGGAATCAAGAGAACAACCCATCCCATTCAGGTATATGGGTAAAGGTGCATTTATCGATAACAACTATAAATTGGTTATCAAGAAAAACAAAAGCAATCCATATGAATTGTATGATTTGAAAAATGATCCAAATGAAAAAAATGACCTCATCGAAGTGGAAAAGGGACGGGCAGTGACAATGATTAAAGCATATACCCAATGGGCCTCATCAGTTGACAATAGTTTGAAAGGAAGTGATTATCCAGGTGGATTGAAAGAACCACATCCTGCTCCGCGTTTCTGGTATACTTCTCCCGAGTATAAACCTTACCTGGACATGTTCAGCAAGCGGCCAGAATACAAGAATGCTTCTGCTATTGAAGATTAGTCAACAAATAGATTTTCTTGTATGGAATAGCCATGTGAATTAAACATTTATTGTTTTTTGAAGTGCATTTGAAATTCATTACTTCAATGCAAATTTCACACTGATATTCATATTTACTTTGATCTTTTCAAAATTGATGTCGGCTACATCTTCATTCTTCTGCATAGAAGACATACCCCTGACCATGATAACTCCACTTAAAGAGGGGCTTTTCTGTTCTGCATCAGCATCGTTATTATAATCAACTATGTGCAATACTTTATCTATTGAAGCACCAAGTGGAACGGCCAATGCAAGTGCTTTGCGTTTTGCATTCAATGAAGCCTTGGTTCTTAATTGATTTTTCAATTCATTCATTTTTGAATACGCAACATGATCAATAGTTGAATTGGAAATCCCTAACTCTTCCAGTTTTATAAATACTTTTGTTGCTGTTTTTCCATCACTCACTTTTAAGCTATACTCCTTTGATTTCATCACATCTTTTTGCTTCAATACATAGAACCGGAAATTGCTTTGCATGTCTTTTGCACTCAATTGTTTTTCAATATTTATTCCAAGAGAAACCAATCCATCAATCATTTTCTTTTCCATTTCTTCCATGGAAATCTTGTTCTTCATATCCGCTTCTGAAATGTTGATGTTGATATAAATTTCATCAGGCACTACCGATGTATCTGAAGCACCAGTTACTTCAATATACGGTTGATCGATAAAATTTTTATCCTGGGCATTTGATTGAAAAAGGGATACAGAAAATAAGAGGATAAGGATTATTTTTTTCATGGATTTAGTTTTGATGTCCTGGTTATTTGATGTGCTTGAATTATGCATGCAAACATCAGTCAAGTGAAATAATATTCTTTCATTGATTTATCTCAGACTGCTTGTGTCCACCCTGGAAGGAGTATCAACACCTGCAACAATGCCTCTTGCACTCATCGCAATGGCTCTGATAATAGATGTCATGTTCTCCATATCGAGTGTACCAATTTCATCGCTTGCCTTGTGGTAGTTCGGTTCGCTGTCCATTTTAGAAGTGGAAATGGTATGAGCAGGTACACCCAAACGTGCCAGTGTTGCATTGTCGGAACGATAGAAAAGATTCTGTTCTGTATATGGATCGGGATGAAATTCAAAACCGGTATTGTTGAGGTTCTTTTGAAGGATAGCACCCATATCTGTTTTCTCATATCCGGTGATATAGGCACTGTTCTTTCCCCATTTGCTTTCTGTACCAATCATTTCGATGTTGAACATGGCCATCACCTGGGCCGGATCAAACTGACGCGAGAAATATTGTGCTCCAAAACCGCCTACTTCTTCTGCAGTGAATGCAGCAAAAACCAAAGTGCGTTCGTTGTTGTTGAGTTTCTTGTAATATTTCGCAAGCATGATCATCGCTGTTGTACCCGCTGCATCATCGTTTGCACCATTGAAAATGGAGTCTGTGCTGTTGGCAGATTTCCGGATGCCCAAATGATCGTAATGTCCGGAGAAGATTACATATTCATTTGGTTTTGATTTTCCGGGAATCACACCCACCACATTCGCCAAAGGCATTTGTGTCAATTCTTGTTTTACTTCAATGCTGAATGTTTTTGGAATCTCTGTCCCGATGATCATGATGATGTTGGCTTGTGAAGAAAACATCTGAGAACGCATGCCACCATAACGTGCCAACATGGGTTCGAATGATGGATCTGCAATCACTAGGGTATTGTTCTTAGACGACAGTGCTTTTCTGGCTTCTGTTTGAAAATTGGCACCTTTCGCAATCTGAATGGTTTGGTAGCCGGAGGTTTCCTTGGCTGAAAGTTCAGCTTTGGCCGACAATACCAGGAATTTTTTCGCATCCAGTTCCACGCCATCTACCACTGCTTTTTGTGAAACAGGTTTTGCCTTGATCATGGCAAAGGATTGCAGATAAGAAGATCCATTGTTCCACTTTTCCAGTCCGATTTTCTCAAACTCAGATGCAATGAAGGTTCCAGCCTTTTCAATGCCAGGAGAGAACGTTCTTCTTCCTTCCATTTCATCCGAAGAAAGCATCCGCTCAATGCGTTCGGTTTCTGTTACATTGATAACCTTCAAAGCTTTTTTCTGAGCAAATACGAGAGAAGGGAGAAATAAGAGAAAGAGAATTTTTTTCATGATGGTTTGTTGTATTGATAAAGATAGGAAATGTTTAGGGAGGTTGAGGGAAGTTGAGTGAGGTTATGTCATTGAAATTTAACCTCCCTAAACCTCTCTCAACCTCCCTAAACTTCTCTCAACCTATTCTTCCCCTGCAATTCACGGCTCCGCACTTGCACTCAAACGGTTCCATGTCTTTGCCTAAAAATGTTGCATAATCTAAAGTGAGCTCTTCGCCTTGCTGAATGTCTTTTAGCGCAACGGTATTGAGTCCGGCGAAGCCGGTATTTGCATCACAGCTGTGGTTTTGAGGCGACCATTCAGCGGGTTCCAAATCCCAGATTACAAAAACTTCATCGCTGATGGGGAAGGCATATCTTCTAAAACTCAGTTGTTCGTCTTCGTTCCAATGTTTTTCCACATGTTTCTTGGTAACGATGCGGTGTGGCCTGCCTTCGCCCCGATAAATGATTTCACCTTTGGGAATGGTTCTGGTGGCATAGATGCCGTATCCCGCAATGCTATTGCCTTTCATGCGATAGGCTTTTTGTTTGCGCTGGTGCCTGGCCATGCCTTCGGCGATGATATGCTGCAGAAAGCCCGCTTGTCCGATGCCATCAAATTGCAAAATAAAATCTGCCGATCCTTCATATCCATTCGAATAAAAAACGGAACAGGTGAAGTTGATTTCCAAAAAGAAGATCTCGTTGTTTTCATTCACCCTGAAATCCAATCGTGCATAACCCACACCTGAAAAACCTTTGAAGATCTTTTCTGCTGCTTGTCTTAAAGAGGCTTCCAGTTGAGGATCATTGCAGGGTACATTGGCTCCTGGATGCAGTTCAGATGTTTTGAGTGAATAGGTTTTGAAGGCAAAGCCTTCGGGGAAAATATATTCAACCGGTTTGAAACTGGTGCAGGTGCTGCCATCTGGATTGGCAGCTACCAATACGGTGAATTCCCGGCCGTTGATATAGGTTTCTGCCAGCAGTTCCGGATATTCTTGTAAGAGCGATGAAACTTTATGGATGAATTCTTCCTTGTTATTTACGAGTGAAGCATGGTCGATGCCCAAGCTATCTCCTGCCTTGGCGGGTTTGATGAACAGTGGAAACGTTGAACTGTTGGCTATTTTTTCAAGATCGTCGTTGGCTGTGATGAGTTCATAGCCGGGCGTATTCACTCCTTCGCAATAGGCCACATACTTCATCAATTCTTTGGGTGGATCATATAGTGTGGCAATGGGTCCGGTATACGGAAGATTCAGCAGGTCGAGCGTATGAATGACATCAATGGAAGGTAGTTCCCATTCGAGGTATCCTTCACATAGGTTCACAAAAATATCATAGCCTTTGTTTTTCAAACCCAGCAATTGCTTGTACACAGTGAGCTTGTTCAACAACACATGATCGATCTCTGCTTCAGGAAGCAATGAAGACAAGTTTCGTGCAGGATCATAATATTGATAATCGACTGCCGAGGTTGAATAATCGGGTTGAAGAACGCAAACCTTTAATCCCATGTGCTACCTTTTCTGGTGAATGCATCCTGAATGATTTCAGTGATGAGTTCGGTGAATGAAGTATGATTGTAACGCAAGATAGCACCAATGGATGTGAAGTTCTCATCGTCGCTGAGTCCGCATTGCGCATTTACTTCCAGCACATATAATTTACCTGTTGCATCATCCATGCGAATATCCACGCGTGTGTAACCGGTGCCACCCACTGAACGATATGCCGCAAGACTCAATTCCTGAATCGCCATACCGAGCATTTCTTCCACCGGCATGTATTCATAAAAATTATCGTTGTTGGGCATCGGTGTTTCATCTTCATAGATTTCCCATAGTCGGTCGAAAGATAAAAATTTTTCATTGGCTGGAAGTGACGGATGAAAAACACGTTCCACTGGTTTGTATACTTTACAATGATTGGGGTCTTGCGAAGATCCGGTGATCATGGTGGTGAATTCCCTTCCTGCAATATATTCTTCAGCAACGATGCCATCTATGGAAAGGTCCCATCCACGATACCCTTCAAACATACGCTGTACCTGGGTTTCAAGCGACGCTTGATTGTCTACCACATTCTTCACACCCACACCCATGCTGCCACCGGAAACGGCCGGTTTCAAAATAATGGGTGAACCAAGTTCATCAAACATGTGGTTTGTGTGAAATTCTTTTGTTGGGATGGAAAACCATTTGGCATTGGATACACCTGCTTCGTCGAATGCTTTTTTCATAGGCACTTTGGAAGTGGTGATCCAATAAAAATGTTCATCCGACCCGGTATAGATCAGATTTTTTTCATGAAGTTTTTTAACGACTGAAATGCCTGGCGTTCCATTCACTTCATCGCCATCGCAGAGGTTGAGAACAACTGGTGTTTTATCAGAAGAATTTTTTTCATGGGCAATGGCATCGATGATCAATGCATAATCATTCATCGTTACCGGTTGCCATTTCCATTCGATGTTCAGTTCATGGAATGTCTTGGTGTATTCTGCAATGCTTTGGGAAAAATCGTAGTAATAGTTGATGTTTTCGTCGGTGGTTTCCACATAAGGGGCCAGGACAAAAATTTTCATTTTATTGACAGGCAATGAGGCAAGAGGCAATGAGGGCAGAATAGTATGTTCTGTTTGTGCAACGGGCATGTATAAATGTACTGAATTTCTCCGTCGGCTGAAGCC
>CANFHO010000115.1 GCA_947447005.1 Chitinophagaceae bacterium | reverse complement strand
GCAGATGCCAACACTTTTCCTCCATCAATCATGCGTGCCCATGAATTCCAACCGTTCCAGCCAATGGGAGGTGTAAGCGCTATGGTATCTCCAACCTTAATCACAAGCTGCTTGCTTGCATTGCCGTGTTTGTTTTTTGCGGCAAGGGTAACATTGAATATTCCGCGTTGCGATAATTTTCCTGTGATGATTCCTGTATTTGCATCAACTGAAAGTCCTTTTGGCAAATGTGTTGCAGAGAAAACAATCGGCTTTTCACCGGTGGCAACAATGGTATACAGAAATGGGTTTCCAGGTGTTACACCAAATACGGGTGCAGAATTTATTCGAGGGGTTTGAAAAGATACAGGAGTCAGAATATATTTTTCATCTGTATTAGGCGTGGTTAATGGAACGGCATCACCAATCATGTTGATTTTTGCATCTGCCCAATCAGAATATACTTTTGTTTGACCTTGATCATTGACCATCACCAATAAGCCCATACGTTTTACCCCTGATAAATCTACCTTAAACGATTTCGGCTTATCTCCATATTTCATGTCTCCGCTTTGAAACAAAATTTTTCCATCACCCATCACATAGAATGAATGAGGCAGGTATTTGTTTCCCTGATCATCTACGCCAACAACGCCGGAAAGTTCCAAGGCATTTCCCTGAAGGTAAAAAGACAAAATACTGGTAGACTGCACACCCAATCCACGTTTGAAAGTTACACCTCCAATACGGATACTATCCCCACCCCCATTGGTTTTGGCACTGATACCGGGAATGCCTTCTGAATATTTCTGAATCACCAGGTCATCCAACCAAATGGTATTCCCTTTTGATGCAGCTTTCTTTTCTACCATGCGAAGCACAGCCGTATCACTCCACTCTTGTGTATGTCCTGCCATGGCAGTAAACCGAATGATTGCATCCGAGGTTGGATTTGTTGTTGAATCCATGAATGCCTTAAAAAATCTTGTGGATACATTGGAATACAATCCATCCATATCTCCTGTCCATATCCAGAGCTTGCCCTGCAGTTTTGGTCCCAGCACCGACCAATTCTTCTGCAATATTTTTTTCAAATCATATTTCTCCCATTGCTTTGCAATTTCGTGATCAATCTTTCCTGTGAAAGGATCAAACATCATACTAGGTAAACCATCTGATCCCTTTGGACCAAACACGGCATTGTATGCACCGAATTGTCCGCCTGATATCCTGTAATCGCCTGTTCTGCTGTTGAGATTCTCATTGTGTATCCAATCTTTCATGGAATAGGTAGGCTCACCATAAATCGTTCTTCTACCAGGCTGAAGATACCCCCACCTGTTGTAAAAAATTGTTTCATCCTCATAAATATTGATCAGTCCGTAGTGGCTAAACTCAATGGGGTCGGGGCTATACGACCAACATCCATCAAACAAATCAGGATACAAAATTTGCAAACCCACTGCAATCCAACCACCGGTTGATCCACCTGCAATAAAGCGTTTTTTACTTGATGCATCATAATGAATCATCTTTTCAATGGCGGGCATGAATTCTTCTGTCAGTGCTTTACCACAAGGACCATTGTTTTCAGAATCAACCTGATACGTATCTCCATAAGGACCTTGAGAATCGAGATATACATAAATAACTTGTGGTGCATCCTTGCTGAGCCACCAATCCATAAAATCTTTTCTTCCAACCAATCCATTGATCGCAGTGTAACGTCCATTCAATCCAAGTGCTCGGTAACAAACAGGATATGACTTCATTGAATCGTTGTAATAATTGGAGGGAAGCAAAATGGAAGCTTTCAGATAACGCGGATATCCTGAAAAGGCAGAAAGCAATTCACTTTTAATTTCAATGCTACGCACGTATTTGTGATCCACTACTTTTGCCTTGCCAACAATTTTATTCAACGTGAGATCAATCTTTACTTTTTTCCCAAACGTAAAAGAAGCAATGGTACTGTAAAGGTTGTTCTCGCCAACCGACTGTCCGTCACTGATATCCTGCTTATAGAGCACTTGCGCATAATAGGTTGAAGTATCTCCTTCTTTGACCTTATCAAGTCCATTGGACAAAACATCCTTCGAATGAATATCAATTACAAAAGGTTTTGAGGCATCCCAGTTCTGTGGTGTTACTCCTATGGTGATTTCAGATTTCAATCTGGGCTCACCCTTTTCATTTTTATTGGTGATATGCAACAACAACCTCCCTGTCGGCAACAGTCTGCTTTTGAGATCAGCAGAAACTGCAATTGATGCTTTGAGCGAAATACGTGATTGTGCATACACATGGGCATTGAACAACAATGCCATTGCAGAAAAAAATAAAACAACTTGCTTCTTCATTTTACACTTTTTGAATTAATATAATTTTTGATGGATGAAGATTATTCATCTGAATCATCATCATCGTTTGATTTTTTTACTTTGTTTTTGCTGGGATACAATACTTCAGCATGCACCTTCTCAAGATAAGCCATCAAGCGGGATTCAAGCTCTTTGACCTTGGCCGGTTCTGAAGCGGCTATGTCATGTATCTCTCCTAGATCATCCTTCAGATTATACAACTCAATCTTGTTCAGTTTCCAAAACTTGATGAGCTTGTAATCTCCTACACGAATGGCTGAATGTGGTTTCCCGAAATAATGAAAAATCATTTCATCATCGGGTCGTTTTATCATTCCCTGATCACCTTTTTGCAACAATGGTTTGATACTGATGCCATCTACATCTTTGGGCAATGAATTTTTATTGCCTGCAAGATCACTTAAGGTTGGAAACAAATCCCACCCTGCTACAGGGATGTTGCACTGGCTGCCAGACTTTACACCCGGACCAATCACCATAAATGGCACACGGATACCCCCTTCATACAAGGTCCATTTTCCACCCCTAAGCGGATAACTGTTGGTGTGTTTCTTAAAAGTAGATGGATGATCAAATTTGTTTTTCACAGGCGGAATGAATTCAACAGCACCATTGTCGGCCATCAAAATCACATAGGTGTTTTCAGCAATTCCCAACTCATCGATCTTATCCAACAACTTCCCAATACCGGTATCCAAATCTTCTAACATGCCTGCAAATGCAGGATTGTCGTGTATTTCACCTTTCTTTTTTTCCTGATATTTTTTATAGGTCGCTTCCTTCGCCTGGAAATCCACATGGGTGGCATAATGAGAAACCTGTAAATAAAAAGGATGGCCTGATTTTACCTGCCGCGACATAAAATTCATGGCACGGTCGGTAATGGTTTCAATTCTTTTGGGATCCGTTGTCACAAAAAAATCCGTCCACTTGGTTTCTTTTGAAGATCCCAAATCACCATTCCGGTTGCCTGTATTCCCATCGCTTTCATCATACCCCAAATCCTCTGGAAAAATATCTGCACGCAAATCCCACTTCCCAAAATGGGCTGCTTTATATGCAGGAGAAATCGTTTTCAACATCTGAGGGATGGCTGTTACTTTGTTGAAATCCGGATGATACTTTTCTTTGAAATCTGCGTCTCCCTGTCTGGCTGGTGTCTGGCCGAATTGTATACTTCTCCGCGTGGGACAACACAAGGCGCATGGAGCATAGCCATTCGTGAACCTCATTCCTTTGGATGCAAATCGTTGAATCTGTCTGGTATCGTAATAATCACTTTTAGAATTTGCTACAGCATCATTCATCAATTGCGAAGAACTGGTCCATCCCAAATCATCTGTCAGAATAAAAATAAAATTGGGCTTTTTCTGCTCTGCCTTTTGATCACTGAATTTGAATGCAGTAATTGCAATCAAACCCAATAAAAACAAACCAATCGTAGTTCCCCGAAAATATTTCCTGCTATTGTTTTTCATACTTACTTTTTTAATTTGATGATGACAGATGCTGTTTATAGATCATAGCCCTTTTGATATTCATTGGTATTTCATCTTTCGATTCCTTGTATATCATTTTGCCCTTCACCATTTCAATCAATTTTGAACTGGATGATTCTTTTCCCGGATACGCTTTCCCATTATTCAGCAATACACCTTCAGAAACAAATGATACTGCTCTATTTAAATCAAACACTTTGATCGTTGCCTTCTTTGTTACATCCATCTCAGCCTGAATGACCCAATCACCAATAGTGACTGAATCATTCGTCCCCTTTTGAATCACTGGTTGAAAATCACCATTTTCTTTTATTTGAAATATTGCGAGATAGCGCATCTTTTGTGTTTTCACCTTGGTATCCCCACTAAAATGCCATTGATTCTTGAAGTCCAATGTGTCACCATCTTCATTGACCTTGTTGGTCCAGTTGTTCACTGGCACACTGAATTGATCAGTTAAGTTATAATGAATGGAAGTCGACCCAAACAAACGCACTGAAGCCTTTGCCACTTCACTACCAGCTGTCAATGTACCGGATATTGAATCTATGTTAAAGCCAAGATCATTGTGCAACAACCAACTCCATGTAACAGGCTTTTCTGCTTCAAGTTCATCATACACTACAACAATAGATGGCCTCAACATCAGATAATGTCTTCTTGATACTTTCATACCCAGATCGATATGCTGTCCTTCATCATAGGCCCTATACGCATTGGAAGCATCGCCCAAGGCGTAGCTGATTTTTTCTCCATGTAAAAATCTCGGTAACCAACCATATGCACTTGCATTGTATGGTTGTCCTTGCCCATCTATCAAAATTCCATTATGACCTTGTGTGTGTTTATGCCATCCAAGGAAATGAGGATCCCCCATGGCAGGACGATAGCCCGTATTATTAAACAAACGTTTTCCTCCAAATGCAATATTGAAGGTGTTTTGTTCAGCCTGTGCATGCGCCATTGGGCCATAAGGACTGCTTCTCACAGACAGCATCAAATCATGTTGTGCGTTAGACAAGTTCGTATGCATGTAGGCAACTCCTACTTCTGGAAAAACAGCTGCTTGCGGCAATGATAATTGATTGGGGATGGATGGATATGCTCGTTTATTACCTTGGGTAATTCTATACCACCTGAATTGTATATCATCTGAAATATCTTTCCCTAAACTTTTTGCTACTTGATTGGCATACCATGCTGCATTTGGATCATTGAAGAGATCAGCCATCGCATGGGCATAACCTGCATAGTTGATAATCGGCTTCTCATACCTGTCGCCATTGTTACAAAAGCCATCAGCAATTGAATTTGGAGGAAATGCATACATAAGCCAACGCGGATTGTTTTTATACCATGCAGATTGCATGAAATCAATTCCCGACAGCTCCTTGAAAATTGATGGCACGTCAATTAGCGTTAGCACATTCATCTCGAAATAGGATGTACCATTGATCCAGGCTCCATCTTCTTCAGCCATTTTCGGTGATTGCGCAATCCATAATTCATAGATGTATTCAATCCATGCATTGGCTTCAGGCAATTCATCTTTAATCACCATTGCCGTCTGAAGCAATTGATGTAAGATATGCTGCCATACATGCATGGAGGAAGACCTGCTTTCCACTTGTCCTACCCACTGCTGATAAAAATATCGACCCCTTGCAGAGATTTGTTTCAGAATGATTGCACGTTCATCGGCCGTAAGCATATCCCAAAATGTATCAAGTGCTATCGCGAGTGAAGACATGATGGCGGCATCACCAAAATCATTGGCATGTGATGGCCCTTTAGGATTCCAGATGGAAATTTCCAGCATCCATTTTTTTGCGTTTAAAAAATACGCACGATCTCCTGTTAATATATACGCTTGTGAAATCGTGTTGAGTGCATCCTGTATTCCAAGTCCTGCCCATTTACATGCCAGCGAGCTTAACTTATCATTTTCAAAATCATCTTTGCCTTTCAACGTTGCCATAGCAGAGGTTTCCAATGGAATGGCTTTCTTGATATATTCATTCGCCTCTTTTATAATCTGGGTCCTTTCTTTTGTCGACATGGATTTTACAAGCAGTTGATCTATCTCTTTAGCCTTCACCAGTATTCTTGGATGCGTATTTGGAATATGTGAAATAAGAGTGCTTGCTGCTGGTGTTGGAAATAGCTTTGTGGTAGAGGCAATGACAAAAGAATCCACTGGATTCCAATTGCCTGTATTTGATTTGTATTGCCAATACCATTTCCCCTTTCTCAATGTCTGATGAGGATTGAAGATGGCATATGGAATTCCTGCTTTTTCAATCAAATCATTTTTGAAATCAAAGGAAGATGAAAGTCGTACGCTGTATGTTGCTTTTTTTATTGACGGCCATTGTAAGCTGGGTGAATTAAATCTTGCCTCTTCACCATGAGAAGGACTGTTCCAGATGCGGAGTTTAGGGTAAATGGTTTCAAGGTCTTTGACGTTTACATCAGGCAAAGACTGTCCTACCCCTTTGAAAAGGAGAAAAAAATTAAAAAAGAAAAATAGATTTGCCTTCTTCATAAAAACCTATTGCTTGCTTAATTTTTTATTCCTTTTTTCCCAATCCTGAAATTGCTTTTTCAATTCTTCTACAACAGATGGATATTCAGTTGCAATATTTTTCTGTTCTCCGGGATCTGTTTCCAGATTCACGAGGAACAATGAATCAGATTCACTCAACACCCCTTTGTTACTGGTATCTTCAGGATGCCCAAGCAATTTCCATTTCCCCTTTCTTGCCACCCACATGTCTTTTTTAAACGCCCAGCAATATCCATCAGCATGAGCTGTCGTTGCATTTTTATTGTTGATTACATCCACGAGACTTCTTCCATCCAATTCAGTTTGTGGTAGTTTAATGTTACAATAAGAAGCCAAGGTTGGAAACCAATCTGTATTGACTGCAAACTGATCTCTAACTTGTCCTGCAGGAATTTTGCCAGGCCAACTAATAATGGATGGAACTTTGATGCCACCTTCAAACAGACATGCTTTTGCACCACGCAGACAACCTGCATTCCCTCCGCCAAAATGTGCACGCTCTTCTGTAGAGTATCCATTGTCGGATTGAAAAATGATGATCGTGTTTTTAGTCAATCCCAAATCCGAAATCTTTTTCAACAAAGCACCAATTTTGTCATCGAGTGTCGACATGAATGCGGCGTATAAATCACGTGGATATGCTACTCCCTTTGCTCTGTAATACGCCAACCACTTGGGGTCTCCCTGATATGGATAATGTGGTAAGTTGATGGCGAAATACATAAAAAATGGCGACTGCTTATTTTGCTCCATGAATTGTCCTGCTTCCTTCACCATCAAATCTGGAAAAAATTCACCAGGATAAAATACTTCTTTACCATTTCTGTATAGGTCATGCTTATTGGGGCCACTCCAATAAAAATAATGAGAGTAATTATCAATGCATCCGGCAAGATGTCCGAATGAATGATCAAACCCCTGTGCATTGGGCTGCATGGACAGTTGATAACCCAAATGCCATTTTCCTATATGTGCTGTTTTGTATCCAGCATCCTTGAACAATTCTGCCATGGTATATCGATCTGTAGGCATTCCAACTTTATCATTTGCTTCTGACGCATTTCCTGGCAGGCCTGCACGTTGTGGATTCATACCTGTAAGCAATGAGGCACGGGAAGGAGAACAAACCGGAGATGCATAAAACTGTGTAAACATCACACCACTTTTTGCCAACTTATCAATATGAGGAGTTTCCAGATCTTTCGACCCATAACAACTCAAATCAATGGCACCCTGGTCATCGGAATAAATGATGATTACATTGGGCTTTTGCTGTGCCGATGCAAGTGCAACAACAGTTATGCTGCAACTGAATAAAAAGCCTCTTATAAAATATTTCATCTTCATCATGCATAATTTATTTCTGTACCAAAAATTTCAAATAAGAATCATTATGTTCCTTTGCCCACTCCAACAACTGAGCTCTGCAAGTATTCAACGCGTTTTTATATTTCGGATCATCTGCAAGGTTATTCATTTCATAAGGATCATGTTGAATATCATATAAGGTTTCTCGTTGTTTTCCTTCATTGTAAATCCAATATTTAAATTGCTTGTTTCGCAACATTCTTCCTTCTGGTTTTGGATCAACCCCATTGACACCTGCCCCTTGAACCAAATGATCTGATACAACCACATATGATCTGTCTTCTGCAATACCATTTTGTGTAATGCGTTTTTTCACACTGATGCCCCCTGAAAGATTAGGCGACTGAATACCTGCAAACTCACAAATGCTGGGCAGGATGTCTATTCCTGTTTGCACCAAATTATTGTATATGCCAGGCTTGATGCTGGGATAATTCATGATGAATGGAACTTTAGCAGCTTCTTCATAAAAAACTGTTTTCTGATTCCAACGATGTGCACCCTGACAATCACCATGATCAGCAGTAAATACAATCAAGGTATTTTTATCTAAGCCATTCTTCTTCAGCGTAGTTAATATTTTTCCGATTTCAGCATCCACTTTTTCTATCAATCGATAATAAGACCAAATGTATTGTCGCCACTT
>CANFHO010000114.1 GCA_947447005.1 Chitinophagaceae bacterium | reverse complement strand
GGCAAAGAGGAAAGGTGTGAAGCCTATCTTCAAGTAGTGAGGGGTGGTTGAAAATCAGCATTAGGCAAGGAGGCAAAGAGGCAAGGAGTGAAGCCTATCTTCAAGTAGTGAGGGGTGGTTAAAAAACATAATTAGGCATGGAGGCAAAGAGGAAAGGTGTGAAGCCTATCTTCAAGTAGTGAGGGGTGGTTAAAAAACATAATTAGGCATGGAGGCAAAGAGGAGAGGTGTGAAGCCTATCTTCAAGTAGTGAGGGGTGGTTGAAAATCAGCATTAGGCAAGGAGGCAAAGAGGAAAGGTGTGAAGCCTATCTTCAAGTAGTGAGGGGTGGTTGAAAATCAGCATTAGGCAAGGAGGCAAAGAGTGAAGCCTATCTTCAAGTAGTGAGGGGTGGTTGAAAAAAATAATTAGGCAAAGAGGCAAGGAGTAAGGTCTGCTTGCCGGCAGGCAAGTGTAGTTGAATAACAAACAACAGATTAAGAGTAAAAGAATGCTCCAGCGTGTAATGCTGATCAATTGACGTAGTAAAGAAATCTGCCACCCACCTGAGGTTAAACAAGGCTTGGTCTTGAAAGGAGAATGAATTAGATAATTCTACTCAAACTCCAACTCATTGGTGAACATCTCCCAGGTATACTCGGGATTGGGTTCTGAAGCAACTAAAGATGAATAAGCGGATGTCATTTTTTTAGTGTTAAGACAATTTAAACACCAAAAAAATATATTGGTTCAATTTTAATGGAAAAAAAATTCAGAAAATGCTTTTGCATATCCTTTACCCATCCCCCGTTGTCCAGCTGAATTAAAATGAAGATTGTCTCCACGATGCCCATATTGACCCGTGACAACAAGCCCAGAACGAGAATCAATAACCACATACTGATGCATGATATCATTTACTTGTGTGAATTCTTTGCCGGCGTTAAGGGAGAAGGAGCCTAACTCTCCCAGGATGATGGGCAGCTTTTTATCACCAATGGTTTTCCTAAATATGGTAAACAATTTTGTCATCTGATCAAAGTAAACAGGCATATATATTTCATTCGCATCCGCTTCTCCCTGGTGCCATAAAATCCCTTTGATTCTTCCATGTTGTTTAGCGATTTGAACTTTTTCCTTGAAATTGCTAAACAAAGGAACAGCACGATGGACCGAATCATTGATCCATTTGATGATGGAACTTCCTCCCACAGCTGTGGGAATTAGCATAATTGATACATCCGACGGAACATCTTTCAGCAATGCATTTGCAAACGACATACCGCAATCAAGTCCCGCATTGTTTGGTTCATAAAAATGCAGCGGTTCCTTTGCAAGAATGACCACACCTGATTTGTTGATGGTAAGTATTCTTTGATTTGGAACGGTATCTTCTGCCTCCACCTGAGCCCTACCAGCCATATTCGATTGCCCTGCCATGATAAATACCCAAACATGTTTTTTATCCGGCATCTTCGTTGGATGCTCCTCCAGTTTAGGAAAGAATTGAGTTCTTGTGTCTTTCTTCTCCTGAGCATGAATAGTTGCCAATACGAATACCATCAATACATTCAAGACGCAAGATTTTGCCAAAAAAGAAAACCGCCCTACCTTAAACGACATAAGCTTATTTTCTATGAAATTAACGGAAAATGGATTGCTGACAAACAATGGGAAAATAGTATATGGCATCTTGGGAACCCTTCTGTGTGGTATTCCTTTGTGGATGGTAGATTATCATCACTATCAATTGAACAGTATTTATTTCAAGGCATCCTGTGCAGGATTTGGATTTATTGCACTGCTTCTTGTCATTCTATCAAAGTACACTACCAAAAAGGTATTTCTTTATGCTGCCATCCCACATGTTGCAGCCATATTAATCAAAGTAATTATTGATTGCATCCCAGATCCCACCAATCATAATTTATGGCCGTTTGAGATAGGAATGGCAGTGGTATTTGATTTGGCTATTTTTTTGCCTGTATGGGTGGTTAGGATATTGATTAGATTATCAAAGAAGCAAAATTAATAATCAACAATGATTCAAGATAAAATCTGCATCGACTCCAAGAACCTTGTAAATGCCTTTCAAAAAAGCAAGATCAGGCTTTCGCTTTCCATTCAGTATTTCAGATACTTTTGATTTGGATAAACCAAGTGTTTCTGCCAGACTCGACTGAGTAAGTTTCTTTTCATACATTTTTTTCTCTACCATTTCAATGATGGTTTCAGGTTGATTGGATGGATGTAGTCCAAGTACTTCATTCTCATATTTTTCAGCTGCCTCGGCCATCACAGATAATTCGGCAAGCTCTTTTGAGCTCAGATTTTCCTCACCCTTATTCATCAAATCATATACTTCAATCATCGTCTGATGATATTCTTTCTTGGAAAGTATTTTGTATTTCATAGCTTATTTTTTGAATTCAACCATACTCCTCTCATTTTACGAAATATAGAATATTTTTCTGTTATATAGAACTTTATTCGAAATAAAGAGAAAGGAGCAGAGACTCTTTGCCTCCCTGCCTCTACCCTCTTTCCCTATTTTTGCAACAACAGATGCTACATTTGTGTCTGATTCACTAAGAAAGCATATACGCATGAAAAATATATTTTATATACCCTTTGCATTACTGATTTTATTCCTGGGTTGTACAAAAGATACTGTCAAGGAACGATACAGCTATTTTGCGCCAATATATAAAACAAAGGCCGAGGTTCGCGCCAATGTCAAATCATTGGCCCCTGTTCAATTGCAGCAGCCAGGAAAATTATTTATCAAAGACAAATTTGCATTTCTCAGTGAAGTGAACAAAGGCATTCATGTAATTGATTTCAGCGATCCACAGAACCCAAAAAATATTTCATTCATAGATATTCCCGGCTGCCTCGATATGGCAGTGAGAGGAAATTATTTGTATGCCGATTGCTATACTGATCTGATAACGATGGACATCAGTGATCCAAAAAATATTGTGATGAAACAGTTTTTGGAAGGAGTGTTTCCACATAGATTGTATGTGAATGGATTTGTAGCAGATACCACTCGCGTCATTACAGAATGGGTAAAAAGAGATACATTGATTGAAAGTGCTTTTGAGAAAAAAACAAGGTGGGATATGCGCGTCTTATATGCTTCCGCTTCCAGCACCCAAACCAATGGCGGTTCATCCAATATCCCTGTCACCAATGGCATAGGTGGCTCCATGGCAAGATTTGGATTGATGGTTGACAGATTGTATACCATCAGCACATACAGCATGAAGGTGTTTAATACTGTTGATGCTTCAAAACCATCTTATGTAAAGACAGTACCATTTTCTCAAGGAAATATTGAAACCATTTTCCCTTATAAAAATAAACTGTTCATTGGATCCCAAACGGGCATGTTCATCTATGATGCAACAGACCCTGACAATCCACTAAAATTGGGCACTTTCAGTCATGCCCGTGTATGCGACCCAGTTGTAGCAGATGATAAATATGCCTATGTAACCCTCAGAAGCAACAGTACATGTGCTGGCTTTCAAAATCAATTGGATGTGGTTGATATTGGAAGTTTGATGTCGCCTATTTTGTTGAAATCATATCAGCTGAAAGAACCAGCTGGTTTGACCAAAGATGGAAACACCTTGTTGATATGCGATGCTAAAGATGGCTTGAAAATATTCAATGCTGCAAATCCTATTGATATAAAGCAACTGAAAAACATCAATGGATTTGAACCCTATGATGTGATTGCCATGAATGGACTTGCCATTGTGGTGGCAAAAGATGGATTGTATTTTATCAATTATACAGACCCAGTTAACGCAACAATATTGAGTAAAATTATCATTCAAAAATCCTAAGATGAAAAGAGTTATTGTTGTCATATTATTCTTTGTACTTCAGCATACTGTCTCTGCTCAAAAAAAGATCAATCTAAAAAATATTGCAGTCAGTTCAGAACTTGGAATTCTGAATGGTAAATCACAAGTGAATATTCAAATGCTTGCCACTGCAGGAATACAAAAGAAAAAATATGCTATTGGCTTGGGGTCCGGATTTGATTATTATGGATACAGATCCATACCATTTTTTATTGAAGGGAAAAGATTTTTAGGTGAAGGAAACAGGAAAATATTTTTATATCTGCGAAGTGGTGTAAATATATCATGGGTACTTAGTGAGCAACAAAGACTACTTTACACGTCTACAGGAAAAGAGTATAGCACATTCAGAAATGGTCTCTATGCTGATGCTGGCATTGGATATACACTTTATAACTCAAAAGGCAGGGGAATATTTGTAGGACTGGGATTTTGCAAGAAAAACCTAAGTGAAAATTACAATGATTACTTATGGAATGGCTCATCTTCTACACTAACTAATCACGATGTGAAATACAACTTCAATAATATCCAGCTGAGAATCGGATATAAGTTTTAGGTTCTGAGTTATAGGTTATCGCTTTAAGAGATAACCTATTACTGGATTAAACTTCAATGTAAAATATAACAAGTCACCTACATTACTTCTCAAAAACCACTTCCTCATAAGGCACCCTGAATCGAGGGCCCCATACGCCATATTCTGTTCCTTTACCTACAGAAATAATCATGTTGATCTCCGCGCCTCTTGGCAATCCGAGCGCCTTACGTACACGTAAAGAATCCATTCCTTCCATAGGACAACATTCAAATCCTTCAGCAGCAATGGACAACATAAAAGTTTGTGCAGCCAAGCCACAAGATTTATGAACCGTAACACGTTGGTCAGCCTTGCCCCCAATTCGTACAAAGGGCTTAGTGAGTCCCATGATAAAACTGACTGTTCTTCTCAACAAAGTCATGAAACCAAATGGATCATTTGCATAGGCCAAGGTCATCACTTTGCTATAATAATTCAATCCATTTTTTTGGAGCTTATTGGGTTCGCCTACGATACCGTTCTTGACATGATCGTAGTTCCATTTTGCACGTTTTTTCCAATGATCCTTGCGGGTTACAAATACCACCATCTCCTGCGCTGTTTTGGCAGCAGATTGTCCCAGGCAGAGATCAACAAACTTCTTTTTCATGTCGGCAGACCTGATCCAATAGAATTCCCACAATTGCATATTACTGCTGTTGGGTGATAAAATAGCACGCTGAAGACTGCGCTTTATCACTTCTTCCGGCACAGGGACATTGGGATCAAAGCTTCTGTTGGATCTTCTTCTCTGTACGATCTCTTCAAATGAATCTGAAAGCATGAATGTATTTTTTAGAGGAACAAAGATGCAGTGTTTTTGTTGAGATACGAAATGAGAATATGAGGAGATTTAAAAATATGATGATAAAACAATAATTTCATCCTCTAATAAAATTCTTAAAAAATCAATAAACATGATTACAGTTCAAACAATTGTACATAAACCTATTGAAACTGTTTGGGGAAAATGGACCAACCCTGAAGACATCATGCAATGGAACAATGCCAGTCCGGATTGGCATACTCCCAAAGCAGAGAACGATCTGCGCGTAGGTAGTGTATTTAGTTATACCATGGCTGCAAAAGACGGAAGTTTTTCATTCGATTTCGGTGGAACGTATACCAATGTGGTTGAACATCACAAGATTGAATATGTATTGGGAGATGGAAGAAGGGTGATGATTGATTTTTCCAATCATGGAGATTCAGTTACGGTTACAGAAACGTTTGATCCTGAAACAGAAAATCCACATGAAATGCAACAAGCTGGTTGGCAGTCTATTCTGAATAATTTCAAGAGATATACAGAGCAATAATCAGGAATCAATTGCACGATTGAGAAAATCAACCAGGGGTTTGAGGGTTTCAAAATGATTGATGATTTTTTTTACCAACCCTTTGTCCAACAGATCTTCATCTGAAATCGGAGCCAATACAACATAATTTTTAAGCTTAAGATATTCCAAGGCATGGTTATCCATGTCATAGCCCTTGGGTGGCCTCACCAATTTTGATTCCTGATTCAATTCAGGATAGATCTTCTTGAATGGTTTGGAAGATATGATGGATTTAAACTCATCAAACGAATAATCAATCTCCTGTCGAATTTTTGCCAGATCAGCTGCCTCAGGCATCCAATAGCCCCCTCCTACAAAACACTCACCAGGCTCGAGGTGAAAATAATATCCGGCACAATTGATCTTCTTTCCCCCTTTGCTGAAGCTCGCACCAAAATTGGTTTTATATGGATCTTTATTTGCACTGAAACGCACATCCCTGTTGATTCTGAACACACATTGCTTGGGCTGCAATTCAATCAACGTTGGATCTATGCTCTTCATCTTCTCCAAAACATCAGAAACAAATTCCAGATACTCCTGCTTTGCAGCATCATACACCTTTCGATTCGCATCAAACCATTCTTTGGAATTGTTTTTCTTTAGTGATTTGAGAAATTTTACAGTATTGGCACTTATCATAAAATTAAATTTAAATTTACCTGAATAAAAATATCGAATACATCTCAACTATTTCAATTCAGCACCTTTTAATATTGAATATCAGTTTAATGAAACTTATTTACTTCTTTCTAACCCTCATCATGATGTGTGCAGGAAATACGACCATGGCACAGGTAGTCAACATTGACAGGGAATATACTTCAGACAGCAGTTTAAAAAAATGGGAACTGTTTACTGCATTGACATTTTCATCTAACAAACAAAAGAAAAATATTTCTGATCTGAATTCAGACATTGAAATCAACAGAAATCTTAAAAACAATTATGTACTGATGTCAATTTTCAGAAACGATGCGGTTTTCAATGGAAATAATACCATACAAAATCAAGGTCTATATCATCTGCGGTTAAGAGATCGGGATACGCGAAAAATATCTACAGAAGAATATGCACAATACCAATGGAATGGATCCTGGGGAATGATTTATAGATATCTTTTGGGCTCAAACATACGATTGCGTTTAATTGAAAAAAATGGTACTGATCTCTATATGGGGAGCGGTTTGTTTTATGAAACCGAAAAGTGGGACTGGAGTGGGGTTAAGACTGAATTGATTCCTGCAAATCCAAGGGACATAAAAAAACAAACATGGAGATCAAACAGCTATATCAAATATTCTAAAAAAGTTTCTGAATTCATTGATATCACTTCCATCTCGTATTTGCAATTCCCATTATCAGGACCTTTTTTTCAAACACGCTGGTATCAGGAAGCAAAATTGTTTGTCAATGCAGGTAAACACTTCAACGTATTGTTTAAATACAACCATACACTGGACGCAAAAAGAGTTGTTCCTATTGACAAATTCTATTATAGCTTTTCAACAGGAATTCAGTTGAAAATGTAATACGGCCAGTAACAAGTAACGAGTGACAAGTAACTAGAAAACAACAAATAAAATCTTGTCTCTAGTTACTTGGCACATTTCACTTTGCCTTTTTCAAAGGCACCAACTTAAAGTAACTAGCCACAAACCTGTCATTCACCACTTCGCCCTGCACTTCTGCTTTGCGAACGGCATTGCAGAAACCCGTTTTAGCGTGTGCATCTCCATGATCATCGATCTTTGTTCCATCTACAAAATAGGATTTGCCATCATAACGAACAGCAAGGCTGCAACCTTTTCCTTCCATACCAAATTGACATTGTCCGCATGATGCCTCTACGGTCATCAATTTTTTGTTCTTGTCTGGAACTTGTGTTGTATGCTGTGCCAGTGCACTGGTAGAAAATAAAAGGATTAATGCAAAAAATGATAGCTGTTTCATGTGTACTTATTTTACAAGCTTAAAGATAATCATTTCAGATGGCAGAAAGTATATCGGGGTATTTCTTTAAATTTTATAAAGTAGTTAAAAGAGTCCGTGTTAAAATTTCATACTTTCAAGTATGAGATATATCATTCTGTTTTGTCTTCTTTATACAGGGATGAGCGTTTCAGCTCAGCACAGTCCTGAAAAAAAGTATACTCCCTCCTATCTTACATACGACTCCACCACAAAGGCATTCAAAAAAGATTATCTCATACAAGCCCCGGCAGGCGCACCCAATATTGTCATCATCATGCTCGACGATGTTGGCTTCAGTACGGCTTCCACCTTCGGGGGATTGGCACAAACACCTTTCTTCGATACCCTTGCCAGCAGAGGATTGAAGTACAATAATTTTCACACCACTGCCATCTGTGCCCCATCACGCGCAGCTTTGCTAACTGGCCGCAATCATCATTCAGTTCACATGGGGCACTTTACTGAAACTGCTTTCGATGCCCCCGGCTACGATGGATATATGCCATTTGAAAAAGCTACCATGGCGGAGGTATTGAAAGAAAACGGATACAACACGTTTGCTGTTGGAAAATGGCATCTAACTCCTGTGGGCGACAGAACAGCAGCAGGACCATTCAACAGATGGCCGACGGGACGTGGATTTGAGGACTTCTTTGGATTTTTAGAATCCGCCACCGATCAATATTACCCGGTGATATGGAACGGACATACACGTGCAG